>CANTHI010000211.1 GCA_947653505.1 uncultured Eubacterium sp. | reverse complement strand
GGAAAATAACTACAAAAATATTCATCTGCATATCCGTCTTATAATATACCGTTTCGAGTCCTTCGCAGTAATCACTGATATGATATTCGGTCAGAAAATATTCTTTTGCCTGCGCACACAGCTCTCTGCTGGCAAACTTTACAGAAACGCTGCTTTTTCCTTTTTCGTATGCGTGCCGGATAATACTTCCGATCTGCGCGATTGTATTTTCGTCCAGAGATGAAAAATATTTATTCTCTTTTACAAAGTAATTATGTTTACGCTCCGTGCAAAGCGGCAGCTCAAAGCTTACTTTCGGGCTGTGGTCCTGCATCATTTCTTCGGTTGTGATGTTCAGGTAATCATATTCCACATATTTTACATCGTTTTGCTCATCATCATGGTATTTGGAATTGCCCCACGTCACATCCACATAATACCATGCGCCGTCCAGCTGCACCAGATTCCATGCATGCGGACCTCCTTTTGCCGTTCCGGTAACAATTACACACGGAATATCCAGCTGGTCCATCAGATACTGCATGGCACTGGCGTATCCCTGGCATACGGTTTCTTTGCCAAGAAATACACTGATAATATTCTGATTGTTTTCAGATTTCAGATTATAGTCTGCTTTCTGAATCAGTCTGCGGTAAATCGTACGGACTTTTTCGTAATCAGACGCATCCGCAAGTCCTTTCAGATAATGCTTCACCTGCCGGTCGATCTTTTTTTGTACCGCCTTGCGCTCGTTTGCTGTCATAATGTAATTCGGCGCAAAAGACATCACTTCTGTCTGTCCATTCCGCTGGTACTGGGTATAACGAAAGCTCTCCACCCAGAACAGACCGCCGTAATCTGCCTTTATGCAGTTAAAAATATCTTCCAGATGGCTGCCGTCCGATGTTGACAGGGTTACTTCTTCTTCCTGATTCATCACGGCATCCAGCATCTGGTCATAAATCTTTTTTTGCTCGTTGGGAAGTGACTCATAAGCGTATCTGCCCGCCGAGATGCTTTTCACATCTTTGGGCAGCTCCAGCGCATTCATCTGCTCTCTTAATTCCATATTCTGGCGGACCGTACTGACGACTTCCTCGACCGGACGTATCATCCCTGCAAAGCTATCCGGCAGCTTACATCCGGACAACGTTCCGCCAAGAACTGCCAGCAGCAGACTGACGGCCAGTCTCCTCTTTTTTATGTATCTCCGGTTTTGTCTCATTTTATATTTCCTTTCATCCAGGCTGTTCTTCTATATGATAGCCTGATTTTACATGTTTTTCAATTGTTTTTTCGCGAATCTTACTTTTTTATGGCAAGGCGTGTGGCATAAGTAACGTTCTGCCTTCCCGTGTAAATCTGCTTATGCAGGAATTTCTTGCATTCTGCCCAGGCTCATGCTATAATATTGCTATGTTAGGGTGCATTTCTGATCATGGAGATGCACTTTTTTGTGATAAACCTGTGAAATGTGTCGGAAACATTCCATACATAACAAAAAAAGGAGGCTAAAATGCTTAAAAATGCAATCTGGATCACTGGTGCCGAGGGAAGGCTTGGTTCCGCGCTGGTGGAATTGTTAAAAAAAGATATGGACAACAAGGTCGTTGGCACAGATATGGACGTGGATATTACGGATATGGAAGCGGTGGAGCAGTCCATTAAGATATACAGGCCCAATATCGTAATTAACTGTGCCAGTATATCAGATGCGGCCTATTGTGAGGAGAATATGGTTCAGGCGTTTAAAGTCAATGCGCTCGGTGCGAGAAATCTGGCGGCAGCGTCCAGAAGTGCGAACGCGAAGATCATCCAGCTTTCGACGGATGATGTGTTCAGCGGGCGGTCCGGAGGGCAGCTGACGGAGTTTGATGTGCCGGACCCGCAGTCTGTGTATGGCAAATCCAAGTATGCCGGAGAAAATTATGTGAAAGAGCTGAATCCAAAGCATCTGATCGTACGCAGCTCATGGGTATATGGCGCGGCGCGTGAAGGTGCAAAGGAAGATTATTTTTCCTTTGTGGTCAGTCATGGAAAAAGCGGTACGCCGTTTGAGGTGCCGCTGGACCGGATCGGCAGCCCGACCAGTGCGGATGTGCTTGCCGGATTTATCAGCTGTCTGCTGGATAAGACGGAATATGGCATTTATCACGCTTCCTGTGAGGGAAGATGCTCCAGACATGAATTTGCTACTGCCATACTGGCGCTGATGGGTTATGATACAGAGCTGGCAAAAGGTTATTTTTCGGTAGAAAACCGGGGCCGGATCTCTATACTGCTTGAAAACCTTATGATGAAAATGACAGAAATCTATGTCATGCCGCAGTGGTTTGATGAGCTGAGAGCCTACATCGAAAAAAATAAAGCCCCGCAATAAAGATTCGCAGCGCGCTCAAAGGAAATGTAAGGAAGAGGGATATGTAACAGAAAATAAAAAAATCCGCAGGAAACAGCAGAAAAAGTATGCGGAAGATTTGTATAAATCAACAACGGCAGTAGACTGGAGGGAAAATATGCAGGAAGAGGGAAACAGGAAAAACGATACTCGTGAAAAAAAGAAAATGGGGCTGACGACAAAGATTTTTATCGGGCTGATTGGCGGTCTGGTTGCAGGGGTGATTCTGAATCTGTTTGTGCCGCATTCTTCGTTCAGGGACGCGGTGCTGGTAGATGGTATTTTTTATGTAGTGGGCAATGGGTTTATCCGGCTGATGAAAATGCTTGTGGTGCCGCTTGTCTTTTGTTCGCTTGTCTGCGGCAGCTCTGCGATCGGGGATACGAAGTCGCTTGGCAAAGTCGGCGGCAAGACGATTGTGTTTTATTTATTAACGACTGCGCTGGCGGTTACGGTAGCTATTTCGGTGGCTACGGTTGTGAGGCCGGGCGTGGGGCTGGACATGTCTTCGATTGAGACGGGAGAGACGACTGTTGCTGAAAATGTATCGGTCGTAGATACGATTCTGAATATCATACCGGAGAATCCGGTTGGTGCGCTGGCTGATGGTACGATGCTGCAGATTATTCTGTTTGCGCTGCTGATCGGTGTGCTGCTCGCTAAAATGGGAGAGCGGACGGAGCTGATTGCCAACCTGTTTAACCAGTGTAATGAGCTGATGATGGAAATGACGAATCTGGTCATGAGTCTGGCTCCGGTCGGCGTGTTCTGTATGATTGCGAAGACATTTGCGAATCTGGGATTTGATGCGTTTATACCGCTGCTGAAATATATGGGCAGCGTGCTGCTGGGGCTTTTGATTCAGTGTCTGGGAGTCTATATGATTCTGCTTGTGATTTTTACGAGGCTGAATCCGGTAAAATTTATCAAAAAATTCTTTCCGGTTATGGCATTTGCGTTTTCTACGTCGACTTCTAATGCGACGATACCTATGAATATCGATACGCTGGAAGAGCGGATTGGTGTATCCAGAAAGATTTCTTCGTTTACCATTCCGCTGGGCGCTACGATCAATATGGATGGTACGTCCATTATGCAGGGTGTGGCGGTCGTGTTTGCGGCGCAGGCATATGGGATGCAGCTTGGGCCAAAAGGGTATCTGACTGTGATTGCGACCGCAACGCTGGCTTCGATCGGTACGGCGGGGATTCCTTCGGTCGGACTGGTGACGCTTTCGATGGTATTTACGGCAGTCGGACTTCCGGTAGAGGCAATTATGCTGATTATGGGGGTTGACCGGATTCTGGATATGATCCGTACGGCGGTAAATATTACCGGAGATGCGGTATGTACGACGATTGTAGCGCATCAGAATGGAGATCTGGACAGGGAAGTGTTTAACAGAATGGAGGAAAAGAATGCGTAAAAAGGCATTGCGCACGGGGATGATACTGACGGCTCTTGTGACGGTACTGCTGTCCGGCCTGTGTGGCTGTGGCAGGCAGACGGCAGAACAGCCGGATCATCCGGACAGTTCCGGTCAGCAGGAAGAAGCTGTCTTAAATGAACAGGTGATACAGACGATTAAAGAACGGGGGTATCTGCGGGCTGGCTGTAAAATGGATGTGCCGGATCTGGGCTATTACGACGAAGAGACAGATACCTGGTCCGGCCTGGAGGTGGAGCTTGCCTGGCAGACGGCGGCCGGCCTGTTTCAGGTGAGTGTGGATGAAGCAAAGGAACGCGGGCTTGTGCATTTTACCGGCGTGACGGTAGCGGACCGTGAGGAAAAGCTGGAGCAGGATGAAGTAGACTGTCTGTTTGCTACGTATACGATTACAAAAGAGCGGAAACAGAAGTTTGCGTTTTCAGAAAGCTATTATACGGATTATATCGGGCTGATGGTAAAGACGACCGGGACGGATGCCAATTCGCTTGGAACGGGTGATATCCGCTCAATTGCGGATCTGGACGGGAAAAAAATCGGTGTGGCGAAAAACGCGACGACCCGTAAGACCTTTTTGAATTATATCGAAACGATGAACAGTATAAAGACCAATCCGGTTTTTTTTGAATATCAGGGCTATCAGGCGATGTTTCAGGCGTTAAAGGAAGGAACGATTGATGTCATGGCTGTGGATGTGAGCATACTGGGCGGTTATGTGGACAATACTACGACGATTCTGGGCGACCGTTTCGGCGGACAGCAGTATGGAGCGGCAGTACGCAGGGAAAATGCAAAGCTGCTGGATTATATAAATGAGGCGATCCGGCCGGAAGAGACTTAGGAACAGTTTCTTAGAATACGTCCAGGCTGGCATACAACCTTTTTGGGCAGATTGCTTTCAGCCTGAAAAGGTTGTTTTGCTGATAGAAAAAGGAGGATGCAGTGAAAAAGAAAATTCTGGTCATCGAAGATGATGAAATCTTAAATTCCGGACTGTGTTATCAGATTCAGAATGCTGATATGATACCGTTTCCGGTCTGCAGTATAAAAGAAGCCGGAAACCGTCTGGCGGCGGAATCATTTGATCTGATTTTGCTGGATGTAAATTTACCAGATGGGAATGGATTTGATTTTGCAAGGGATGTCATATCGCGTTGTCAGATTCCGTATATTTTTTTAACGGCACATAATCTGGAAGAAGATGTGATTCAGGGACTGCATGCAGGCGCGGAGGATTATATCGTAAAGCCTTTCCGGATCCGGGTGGTGATGGAAAAGATACAGGCTGTGCTGCGAAGATGCTACGGTGCCAGAACATCTTTCATCTATCGCTGTGGAAATCTGACCGTGGATTTTGAAAACCGTCTGGTCAGAAAGGATGAGCGGATTCTTTCGCTTACGCCGACGGAGTTTGAGCTGCTGGAGGTTTTTTGCAGGAGCAGGGGCCAGATCCTGACGAAAGAAATTCTGCTGGAACGTATCTGGGATGTGAAGGAAAATTATGTCAATGAACATACGCTGTCGCTGAATGTGAGCAGACTGAGAAATAAAATATCAGATGAAAAACATGAATATATCAAAACAATCTATGGACTGGGTTATAGATGGATCGGAGAAAATGGATGAAACGAATGGAATATGTATTTGCCTGCGGCCAGATTCTTCTGCTGGCCGGCGGGGGAGCGGCTGTCTTTTCTTATATTGCGGATCCGGCCGTACGTGCTTTATTTACCGGGATTTTTCTGGCTTTCTGCGTTCTGGGCGCTGGAAGTTATTTCTATTTCCGTGGCCAGTTTGTAACGCTGTCTTCGCAGATACTCTCTTACGCGCAGCAGATCATGCATGGAAAACCGGTCAGGGAAATATGGAATAAAGAAACGCTTACGTCGAAGGTTGGAATGGAGCTTGAAAAAATGGAACGGGTGATTGCATTCCGGACTGCGGAAACGAAAAAAGAGAAAAAAGAACTGCAGGAGATGATTTCCGAAATCGCACATCAGATTAAAACACCCCTTTCCAATATCAATATGTACTGCGAAATGTTTTCGGATAACAGGACCGGTGCCGGACAGGCAGAGCAGTTTATGGATATTATGATAAATCAGCTTGGGAAAGTAGAATTTTTGCTGGATGCGCTGGTAAAGGCGTCCAGACTTGAGGCGGAGATGATTCACCCGGAGCCGTCAGAAAGTAAAGTACTGGAAACGCTGGCGGTTGCGGTCAGTCATGTGATTCCGAAAGCGGAGCAGAAGCATATTGGGATATCGGTGGACTGCTGTCCTTCCATTCAGATAGTTCATGATATGAAATGGACGGCTGAGGCAGTCGGGAATATTCTGGACAACGCGGTAAAATATACACCCGAATATGGAAGCATCCATATTTCTGTCCACGTGGGAGAAATGTATACTGAAATACAGGTCAGGGATAACGGAAAAGGAATAGAGGCCGCACAGGTCAACGATATTTTTAAACGGTTTTACAGGGAAAAAAGCGTCTCGAAAATCGAAGGGCTTGGACTGGGGTTATACCTTGCGAGAAAGATTATAGAGCTGCAAAAAGGATACATTTCTGTACGTTCTGCTGCCGGAAGGGGCAGCTGCTTTTTTATATGCCTTCCCAACCGGATTGTAAGGTAATTTGTTCCGGGGCTGGTTGCTATAGGCGAACTTAAGCGGAAATGCAATAATTTACATAAAAGTGTTACATTCTGGCTATGCGGACGCCGGAGGGGAGGCGGTGATCTGTCTGCCTGTGGCTTTTACAGAATGCAAGAAGTTCTAAGTATTCTGCATCCAGGCTGTGGTACCGGACGGGCGCGACACCTGGTTCGCT
>CANTHI010000210.1 GCA_947653505.1 uncultured Eubacterium sp. | reverse complement strand
GGATCCAAAGCATTCATGTAACATCTTTATATGGTATTACAAAAAATTTTTGCGATATTATAAAGGCATATCATTATATTACCCATAATACCGCAAAAATGACTCCCAGCGCAGACACCTTTTATGGATATGAAATCATTGTCACATATTCAAATGGGGACAGTATCAAAATGCAGTTTAAAGAAAGACAGGCTGCACTGGCAGGTTTACGAAAACTTATGCCGTAACACCCCGCATTTACATCAAATCCTTCGTCTCCACCCTCCAGACTGACAACCCTGCAAACACAAGTGACAGCACCACCAGCACTACCGGAACTGCCGCGCTGCCAGACAGTGAATAATCACCAATATTGGCCTGTGTCAGCAGAATCAGCAAAAAAGACGAAACGACCGTAGCAACAGGAGATTTCATCGTCAGCCCGACAAATAAAGCCACAAAGCTCATGCTGACAATCACCGCTGATTTGGAAAACAGCTGAATGTAAAATCCCAGGCTCCCCATATCAAAGTCGATCGCAAAAGACGAGGTCATACGTGTCCCTCCTATAGCTATTACACCATAAATAAACAACTTTGTCAGCACAAGGGCGGTAAAATTAAATATCCAGACTGCCAGCATCTGGGACGCCAGTATTTTCTGCCTCTTCACCGGATACGAAAACATCAGCTGCATCGTTTTGTTTTTATAAGCACTGACAATAAAAGATGCCAGCATCACGCATGTAAATACGAGAAACGACATACTTGTGAACAGCTCGACCGGCGAGGATATCGTCTCCATGCCTTCTGCCGCGTCCAGCGTTCCGTCCGGATCGTTTGCAATCCCCCAAAAAGCCAGAGCGTAAATAAACAGCCCCAGCAGCGCTGCCAGTATGCAGGCGTTGCGGATATAAACTACAATATGATTTTTCTTCCACTCCAGCCGGATCAGTTTTAACATGACGCTTCCTCCTTTGTTAACTTCAGAAAATAGTCTTCCAGTCTGGCTGGCTGACTGCCAATGGATCTGATTTCTACCTGTTGCAGGGTCAGCGCTTTTGTGATCTTTTCTACAGAGGCCTGTTTATCATAAATCCGGATCTTATGCCCGTCTATAAGTTTAAAATTTTGCAGCTCCAGCTGATCGGAAAGGATGTACGCAGCCCTTTTTGTATTTTCAACGACAAGTTCTATATAAGGCGCACTCATTTCCTCAATCTCCTGCATCGGGAGTTCTGCCTTCATCTGCCCGTGACTGATGATCCCGATCGTATCTGCAATACTTTCCACCTCAGATAAAATATGGCTGGACAGGATGATCGTGATTCCGTATTCGGTACAAAGCATTTTCAGTAATTCCCGCATCTGCTTCATCCCTGACGGATCCAGTCCGTTTGCCGGTTCGTCCAGTACGAGCAGCTCCGGTCTGCACAGGATCGCACGTGCAATTCCAAGCCTCTGCTTCATGCCAAGCGAATAACCTTTGACCGGCCGGTCCGCTGCCTGTGTCAGACCGAGCATTTCCAGCGCATTCTGCACGCTGCCATTCAGATAGTATCCCATATACTCGCAGTGTATCTGCAGATTGTCCCTGCCGCTCATATGCTCATAAAAGCATGGAAATTCAATCACACTCCCCATCCGTCTGAGCACCCCATATGATTCTGGCGTCAGCACCTCTCCAAACAGGGTAACTGTTCCTGCCGTGGGCTTCCAAAGATTCGTCACCATTTTCATCACAGATGTTTTGCCAGCTCCATTCGGACCCAGAAATCCGTAAATTTCCCCTTGTTTTACATGAATGGATACATTTTTAACAATCTCTTTTCCATCAATGGTTTTCGTCAGCTGATTCGTTTGCAATATATCAGGCATAACTGCTGTCTCCTTTCTGTTTCCTGTTGAAAACCATTGTATCAGCATCTTTTTGCAAAACTCTTAACCAGTTCTTACGAATTTCTTTCATTCTGAAAATTGCTTCTATTCTGAAAACTGCTTAGACTCTGAAAATTTCTTCCATTCTGAGAATTTCTTCCATTCTCAAAACTGCTTAGACTCTGAAAATTTCTTCCATTCTGAAAATCGCTTTCATTCTGAAAATTGCTTTCCCTCTAAAAAATTGCTTTCTTATTTACATTTTTTCAGCTTCACAGTAAAAACAGTCCTGACATCCGGCTCGCTTTTCAGAAGAATATCGCCGCCCATCTGCCGTGCGAGATTTCTGGCAATTGTCAGCCCCAGCCCGTTCCCCTGAATCTCCCGGTTACGGGAATCCTCCATTGTATACAGACGCTCAAACACACTATCTGCAAATTCTTTTTCAATACCTTTTCCCTGATCTGTAATATCTATATACGCAAACGCTTCCTCCTCCCGCAGCTCCAGTCCGAAATATCTGCCATCACTGCCGTAACGCAGGGCATTTACAATCAGATTGTTTAAAATCCGGTCCAGACTGTCCTTTTCGCCAAATACCACTATGTTCTGTTCCGGAATCCGCACATCCACCGTAAACTCCTTTTGCTGCAGCAGCTCATAAAAACAAAGCACATTTTCCCTGCAAAGCTCATTCACCGGAATTTCTGTCAGCTCCAGCTTCTGGTCGCCTGCTTCCAGCTTTGCGAGCGTAAAAAACTCCTGCATCATCTCCAGCACCTGCTTCGCTTTTGCCTCCGCCTTTTGCAACGCCACATCTTCTTTATCACGCATGCGCAGTATTTCCAGATATCCCAAAATAACGGTTAATGGCGTCTTCATGTCATGTGAAATATTAGAAAGCATTTTTCTGGAGGATGCTTCCTGTCTGCGATAATCCACCCTGACTTTCTGCCGGCTCAAAAGCAGCATGTTAATCTGCGCGATCAGCTCCTTTAGTACCTGCTGATCCGTAAAAACCATCACCTGCCCGTCCGTATCCTGCTCTATAATCTGTGACAGCCTGTCGCTGATCTGCTTTAACTTTGTCTGCATTCCTTTTTGAAACGCAGCCCGCTGGTAAATAATCACACCCGCCTGTAACATAACCATACAGACAAGAAAAAATATCACGGTCTGTCCGCTCATGTTACGTCTCCTATTTTATAGCCAATTCCCCAGACTGTAATAATATACCTCGGACTGCGCGGACGGTCCTCGATTTTATTCCGCAGTCTGCTGATATGGACATTTACTGCATTTTCATCCGCAAGATATACATCCTTCCAGACCGCCCCATAGATCTGCTCCTTTGTATAGACTTTCTTCGGATTCTTCATCAGCAGCTTTAAAATCTCAAACTCTTTTGCCGTCAGTTCTATTTTGTTCCCGTTTTTCCATACAGAATAATCATTCGGATTTAACGTCAGCTCTCCTTTTGTAAGCACATCCTCCTGTTGTTGCTGATCCACGGTATACTGGGTACTTCGTCTGATATTTGCCTTGATCCTTGCCAGTACCTCCGTCACGGAAAACGGCTTGGTTACATAGTCATCCGCTCCCAGACCAAGCCCGAGCGTTTTATCCGAATCCGTATCCTTTGCAGAAAGGATAATGATCGGCACAGTGCTTTTTTCCCTGATCACCTTCATTACTTCCATTCCATTTCTTTTCGGAATCATCAGATCCAGCAGCACAAGGCTGTACGTCTCCGCAAAAAATTTCCTGCAGGCGCTTTCCCCGTCACCAGCCGTATCTACTTCAAAATTTTCCGTTTCCAGAAAATTTTTCAGCATATCACAAATTTCCTCATCATCCTCTACAAGTAAAATTTTCATCTGAGTCTCCTGCCGTCTCACATCCGCTGTCTCCTTTTTGCAGCTTCCATTCCATCAGGTCCGCAAGTGTAATATGATCAATGACATCATTGACCGCCTCATTCATTTTCCGATACACAAGCACCGTTACACAATCATCACTTTTATCGCATCCGCCAATCTCAGAATCCAGACATTCCACCGGAGCCAGACTGCCTTCGGTCAGACGCAGAATCATCCCTACCGTATACTCCTTCGCCGGTCTGGTCAGCAGATACCCTCCCTGCGGGCCACGCACACTGCGGACAAATCCCGCTTTGTTTAATACCGCGACAATCTGTTCCAGATATTTATCCGATATTTCCTGTCTGGCCGCAATTTCTTTAATCCTGACAGGCATTCCCGTATCATGTAACGCCAGATCCAGCATCATGCGCAGTGCATATCTTCCTTTTGTTGAAATCCTCATAACCACCCTCCATACATACCCATATACAATCATTTTTCTGCCAGAAAAAGTCTCTGTCTCCGGCACACAATTCCTACTAAATATATATGATACGATATCAGATATTGAAAAGCAAGCGGTTTTTATTTACATACAGTTCCTTCTGTCTGTTACGGTTCACATCTTCGATGCTCATCGTAACTGCTATATTACCTTATGTTCCATCCATTTTCCGCCCAAAAACCGGATCGTAAAGAAAATACTCCTGCAAATCCAGTCAATGCACATCCCCAGCCATACGCCCAGCAGGCCCATCTGCATCTGCAGAACAAAAAAATAAGACAACACCACGCGGAAAATCCACATACTCAGAATACTGATGCTCATCGTATATTTTGCGTCTCCCCCACTGCGCAATACCTGAGGCAGCGTAAAGCTGAGCGCCCAGAAGAATATGCTGAATATGCAAAACAGCCGGATAACCCCGATACACATCTCCTTCGCCGCTGCTGTCAGATGATACGCTTCAGCCACGACCGGAATACTGGCATAGACAGCTATATTCATTGCCGCAAGGCCGGCCACCGCGATAGCGAGAAGCAGCTTCGCATACCGCCCAGCCTGCTCCTTATCCCCTGCTCCCAGACAACGGCCAATGACCGGAATCACAGCCAGCCCGATCGTATTGCCCGGGATATTGGCCACCGTCGCTACTGTATTGGCTACCGCGTTCGCTGCAATCGCCGATGTCCCAAGCGTTGCCGTCAGGCTGCTGACACACAGCTTTCCGATCTGGAACATCCCGTTTTCCAATCCGCTCGGAATACCAATCACAAGAATCGGCCGGATCTGCTGCCGTTCCGGTTTTAGATCCGCAAACTGGTCGATCCGGAACGGGTTATCTGGTTTCTGCTGCTGCAGTGTCACCCAGACTGCTGAAAAGATACGTCCCGCCAGTGTAGCAAGCGCCGCACCCAGCACACCCATGCGCAGCCCATAAATCAGCAGCGCATTTCCGAGAATATTAATCACATTCATCACCAGACTTGCCTTCATGCTCACCTTACTGTTCCCCTGCGCGCGGAATAAAGCAGCGCCTGCACTATACGCTCCCATAAACGGATAAGACACCGCACTGATCAGAAAATAAATCTGCGCATATCCCATCACCTGGTCATCAATCGTCCCGAATACAAACCGTAAAATCGCCCTGCTTCCGGCTGCCGCCACAAGCATGACAACGCTGGTACTGATCAGAAGCACACTGTACAGCTGCGCCGAGCATTTTTTCATCTGCCGGATATTTTTCTGCCCCATATACTGGCTGACAACGACTGCCCCGCCGGACGCCAGCGCCGATAAAATCTGAAAAACAAGTACATTCAGCGTATCTACCAGACTGACACTCGATACTGCGGCTTCACTCACGCTGGATACCATAAACGTATCCGCCAGCCCCATCGTAACTGCCAGAAACTGCTCCAGCAGCAGCGGCCAGATCAGTCTGGCCAGCTGCTGCCGGGTATAAAAAACCTCTTTGTTTCCTTCCTGCTCCAATCAGCTCATCTCCCCTTCCAAACAAACCAGCGACGTAAACGCCCTGTTTTCCATTCAATCTGCTTTTTTATACCGCAGCATAGGACGCAATTCCAAGTGCCTGACAAATCAGATACAAAATCAGCAGATGCACCGGATAAACCAGATAAAAGAAATATTTCAGCTTCCACCCACGCTTTCCGTTATAAAATCCGATCGGCACAAACGCCAGCGGAGCTGTAAACTCCCATGCAAACACAATACATCCTGCCACGATCTGCCATACCTTTTTATTACGGAATAAATAAATAACTACGATGCACAATACCCCGA
Organism: uncultured Eubacterium sp.; assembly: GCA_947653505.1. The sequence goes on along the minus strand of CANTHI010000210.1, from coordinate 649 downwards.
TGGCTGCATAATCCGTTTTCATAAACTTAGCCGCCACCATACCTGCTGCGGTCACTGCTACAGCCGCTGGTACCTTAAGCAGCGGGCTGCTGCCCAGATGCTCCTGCGCCCACTGGATCCCTATCATAACAAGCAGGCCAATCCATAATGTAAAAAACACGTTCTGATAACCAGTTTCCAGTATTTTCCCGTTAAACAGCAAGTCAAACGGAATCTCTGAGATCACCGCAAACAGCAATAATCTGGCCGCGTAACGGATTCTGTTATGCGTATGCTCAAATCCCTCTGCCATCAGAAAACAATAAATCGGAAATGCCAGTCTGCCAATCATACGCAGCACAGTATAAGTGAAAAACAGCGGGGCATTCTGATCTATCCACTGCTGCGTCACAGCCAGACTGCCAGCATCCAGATCGCCGATGCCATTGATCGTCAGATATCTGCCTAAAATTCCCGCCCCGATATGATCCAAAATCATCGTAATCACAGCAATCAGCTTTAGCGTGCTGCCGCTGATCCCACGCTTTTGCGTCATCTGTGACGTGCCTTGTCCTGCCTGTCCCTGGTATGTATCCTGCACAGATACATTCTGTTCCATTTTTTAACATCTACTTTTTCACGCCAACCGTACCCAATATAGTTTCCTTCA
>CANTHI010000209.1 GCA_947653505.1 uncultured Eubacterium sp. | reverse complement strand
ATTGGATTGTTACCAGCGACGCAGGAAAAGATTTTCTGCTGAAGGAATGTCAGGTCATTACCCTTTTTGATTCGCCGCTATTGCTGTGCAGAAATATGGGGCTTAATTTTGAGCAGCGGCTTTTGAAGAGGCTTATGGATATTGTGATATCTCTGGCTGCCCTGCTTGTGCTATCTCCGGTTTTTCTTGTTACGGCGTGCTGTATTAAGTACGAAGATAAAGGTCCGGTTTTATTTAAACAGGAGCGGTGTACGTTAAATGAAAAGAGCTTTTATATTTATAAATTCCGTAGCATGATTGTGGATGCGGAGCGGGATGGAAAATCAAGACCTGCGTCAGAATCTGACGGGCGGATTACGAAAGTGGGAAGGGTGATCCGCAGGCTGCGGATCGACGAGCTGCCGCAGCTGGTCAATATTTTAAAAGGAGAGATGAGTCTGGTCGGCCCGCGGCCTGAGCGGATCGAACATATGAAAAAATATACCAGGGATATCCCGGAGTTTACATACAGGCTTAAGATGAAAGGGGGACTTACCGGATATGCGCAGGTGTATGGACGGTATAATACAACGGCTTATGACAAGCTGAAAATGGATATGCTCTATGTCGTGAATTATTCCCTGCTGCTTGACATCCGGATTATTTTTGAAACTTTTAAGATTCTACTGAAAAAAGAAAGCACCGCAGGATTTACAAGACAGCAGATTTATGAGATCCGGGCATCCGGTGCGGAGAAAAGGACAGGCGATGAAACGTATATGGATTTGGAACCATGATGCGACCAGAATGTTTTCTGATCAGGCAGGCAGACATTACTGGTTCGCTGAAAAATTAAAAGAGCGGGGGTACGCACCTGTTATTTTCTGTGCCAATATCAATCATTTTACGGCACAGGCAAGGCAGATGAGGGGAACTTATGAGATCGATGCCGTAAACGGGATTCCGTTTGTTTTTGTAAAAACGACGCCTTATAAAGAAAATGGAATGGACAGAATCAGAAACTGGATTTCGTTTTATCTGGGATTGTTCCGTATATACCGCATAATAGAAAAACGGCTTGGAAAGCCTGAGATGATACTGGCGTCCAGCGTTCATCCGCTGACAATGGCAGCTGGCATTCAGATCGCGAAAAAAATGAGGATTCCCTGCATTTGCGAAGTAAGGGATTTGTGGCCGGAAGCCATTTTCTGTGTGGGGAAGGCCAGAAAAAACAGTCTGCCTGGAAAAATACTGCAAAGAGGTGAATACTGGATTTACCGGAACGCGGATGCCATGATCTTTACAAAGCCAGGAGATATGGATTATTTGCGGGAGCAGGGCTGGCTCCTGGAGCAGGGAGGCAGGATAGATATCCGCAAATGCTTTTATATCAATAATGGAATATGCTATGACCGCTATCAGGAGCAGATTCGCCACGATGTATGGAAAGATCCGGATCTGGAAAATGGAAAGTTTCATGTGGTTTACACAGGATCCTTACGGAAAGTAAACAATATTGGAAATATACTGGCGGCGGCAGAGCTGCTGCACAGTGAGCAGGATATTCAGTTTTTGCTGTTTGGAGAAGGAGCGCTTCGAAAAAGCCTGGAAGGACAGGCAGAGGCACGCGGGCTGTCCAATGTAAAGTTTAAAGGATATGTCAGCCGGCAGTATATCCCTTATATATTAAGCAGATCGTCGGTGAATTTATTGAATTACGCACAGAATCTTTATAACTGGAAGAGGGGAAACAGTTCCAATAAAATGTTTGAGTATCTTGCTTCGGGAAAGCCGGTGATTTCAACAGTAAAAATGGGCTACGATATTTTAGAGCAGTATCAGTGCGGCATTACGCTGGAAGCATGTACGCCGGAATGTCTCGCTGAAAAAATATGGCAGATAAAAAACATGCCGCAGACGCAGTACCGGCAAATGGGCGAAAGAGCGAAAGAAGCGGCAAAAGAATATGATTTTGAAAAACTGACAGATAAGCTGGAAACGGTCATAGCCTATGCTGCCGCAAACCGGGACCGGTGAAACGGAAACTGTTTCCGGGCTGGGAAGGTGGAGCTTAGATCGTTTCCGGGCTGGAGAATAAAATGTATGAAAAAACAGGACTTTACCTGAATACAATAAAATATTTAAAAATAACCCAGATTTTTTACCAGATAAAACGGGCAGTATCTGGGGATGTGAAGGCAGACTGCTCCGGCATTAAAATGAAAAATCCGGTAAAGCTTTATGTCCCGCAGCTGGACGCGGATGATACGTATATAAGCCGGTTTGACTGTGACAGGATATTAGCAGATGAGATTTTTCTGCTAAATGAAAGACATACCATAGATCTGCGTTACTGGACCATCGACGGCCAGGCTTCGCGGTTATGGATGTTTCATCTGTATGATATGGAATATCTGATTCCACTGGCGGTATTTTATACACGGACAAAAAATCCGGTTTATTATACGAAAATCAAAGAGCTGCTGGAAACATGGATGGATTGTTTTTCCGATGCTGCAGGCGATGGATGGAATGCCTATGTCATCGCAAAGCGCATCCCGCACTGGCTGATTGTTATGCAGCTGCTGGAAGGCAGGCTGGATCAGGATCAGACATTCAGACAGCGGCTGGAGCTAAGCCTGTACCGCCAGTACAGGCATCTGATGGCCAATCAGGAAAAGCATCTGCTGGGCAACCATTATTTTGAAGATTTAAAAACGCTGATGATAGCGGGGATTGCGTTTGGCGAGCAGCGGAATGTGAAAAAGTATCTGGACAGATTCCGGCGGGAGATAAAAAGGCAGATTTTAAAAGACGGGATGCATTTTGAGCGGAGCTTTATGTATCACAAAATCATTATGGAAGATATTTTGCGCGTTTTTCTTGCATTGCGGCAGGAGAACGGATATGAGCGGTATCTGGAACAATTGGAGAGTGTGCTTGCACGGATGCTAAGCTGTACAGTTTCTTTTGAAGGGGGACTAAAGCGGGTCCCGTTATTTAATGATGCGGGCAATAATGAGGCAAAGACGGCAGAGGCGCTGCAAAAAGGGATCGAAAGACATATCAGGTGCTCTGGGCGAAAAGGAAATACGGATCTGGGAAATGCGGATCTGGAAAATATGAATCTGGAAAATATGAATCTGGAAAATACGGATCTGGGAAATACAGAGCTTTTTGAACTGCCGGACGCTGGCTATTACAAATACAGAATCAGTAACCTCACATGTATTATTGACTGCGGGGTGATCGGACCGTCGTATATTCCGGGGCATGGACAGTGTGACTGTCTCAGCTATGAGGTCTTTGCAGATGGATATCCTGTGCTTGTTAATTCAGGAACTTACCAGTATCAGACCAGCCTGCGGGAGTTTTTCAGAAGCACACAGGCGCACAACTGTTTTACGGTAAATAGCATTGGGCAGAGCCAGTGCTGGGGAGAACACAGGGTTGCAAAAAGAATTTCCAAAACACGGGCGGAAAGGACGGAACATGAATTTACCGGGGAAACAGTTTTTTGGAACGGTACGAAAGTGCGCCGGACGATGCAGTTTTGGGAAGACGGCTTTACGGTACAGGATCAGTGCCTGAACAGGCCGGATGCCGTTATAAGATCTTACATTCATCTGGCTCCCGGTTTGTTCCTGACAAAACACGAAGGCAGCCGGTATGATCTGGAAGGTATGGAAAGCAGGATGCATCTGCGGCTGGAGATCATGCAGGCTGCAGGAGTTTACGTCCATGAACAGGGGACGATCTGCAGCTATTCTGAAGAATATGGAAGCATACAGAAAAAGAAGGTATTTGAAATCACCGGAAATGCGGGAAGCGCGGTTGTTTACCGGATTGTTTTTTTGACGGAAAGCTGACTGCAGAAAGGAACACAATGAAAAAGGTACTGCTTATTTTTGGAACGCGGCCTGAAGCGATAAAAATGTGCCCGCTGGTAAAGGAACTGAAAAACAGAAAAGAACTGGCAGTCAGCGTCTGTGTAACAGGCCAGCATCAGCAGATGCTGGCACAGGTACTGGAAGCGTTTGGAGTCGGGCCGGAGTATAATCTGGCAATTATGAAAGAGAATCAGACGCTGTCTGACATTACGGCCCGTATTCTGGAACGGGTGAAAGACGTACTGGAAAAGGAAAAACCAGACATTGTACTGGTACATGGCGATACGACGACAGCATTTGCCGCGGCGCTTGCCTGCTTTTATATGCATATCCGTATCGGCCATGTGGAGGCAGGACTTCGCACTTATGATATCCGGGCGCCGTATCCCGAAGAGTTTAACCGGCAGGCCGTCAGCATTCTTTCAGATTATGATTTCGCACCCACGCAGCTGGCAAAAGAAAATCTGCTCAGACAGGGGAAGAAAGAAGCGCACATATATGTGACGGGCAATACAGCCATTGACGCGCTCAAAACGACAGTGCGTAAAGATTATAAACATAAAGAGCTGGAATGGGCAGAAAACAGCCGTCTGATCCTGCTTACGGCGCACCGGAGGGAAAACCTTGGGGAGCCGATGCGTCAGATGTTCCGGGCGGTCCGCCGGATTGTGGATGAATATCCGGACGTAAAGGTTATTTATCCGGTTCATATGAATCCGGCGGTGCGCAGGGCGGCAGATGCAATATTGGGAGATCATGAAAGAGTCCATATGATCAGACCGCTGGACGTAGTAAATTTTCATAATTTCATGGCCAGAAGCTATCTGATCCTGACAGACAGCGGGGGAATCCAGGAGGAAGCGCCTTTTTTGGGCAAACCGGTTCTGGTCATGAGAGATACGACAGAAAGACCGGAAGGGGTTGCCGCCGGGACGCTCCGGGTTGCGGGAACCTGTGAAGAAAGTATTTATGCGGATATTCGTCTGCTGTTAAATGATCACAACGTCTATGAAAAAATGAGCAGGGCAACGAATCCATATGGAGACGGGCAGGCCTGCAAAAGAATCGCGGATATATTAATAAGAGTCTGAAAGCGTCAGGAAAATCAGGATAATATGGAGGGCTGGTTATGCAGGAACTGGATTACAAAGGGATAGGAAAGAGGATCCGTCAGGTGCGGAAAGCAAAGGAATGGACGCAGGGGGAGCTTGCGGAAAAATGCGGGATCAGCATGTCATTTATGGGGCACATCGAAAGAGGTACCCGGATTATGAGTCTGGAAACATTTGTCAATCTGTGCAGGACGCTGGAGGCAGACGCGGGCGAGCTTTTATGGGGTGACGTTCATCCATCCGATGCTGTGCTGGAAATGTGGAATCCGCCGGAGAAAAAAGATTTTGACAGCTATGCCCTGTATATCAAAATCATGAAATCCGTGGCAGAGATTATGAACCAGCCATGAAAAGTATCAAAAGCACAAAAAACAGAAAAAGCAGGCACAGGGTGCTGATGTTAGCCTCAGTCGCGTCTATGATCGATCAGTTTAACATGCCGAATATCCGGCTGCTGAAGGAAATGGGGTATGAAGTCCATGTGGCGTGTAATTTTCAGGAAGGAAATACGTGTCATGCCGCACGGATAGAAAAGCTGAAACGGAATCTGGAAGGTATGCATGTCCTGTGGTTTCAATGGGACTGCCCAAGAGGAATGGGCCGTGCCAGAGACTGGATCAGAGCATGCCATCAGCTTGGAAAATTGTTCGAAACCATGCATTATGACTGGATCCACTGTCATTCGCCGGTCGGGTCTGTGCTGGGCAGAGTGATGGCGCACTGGTATCAGACAGCGGCAGTCTATACGGCTCATGGATTTCATTTTTACAAAGGCGCACCGCTAAAAAACTGGCTGTTATATTATCCGGTTGAAAAGCTGCTTGCTTACTGGACAGAAGAACTGGTTACGGTCAATGAAGAAGATGACTGCTTTGCCAGACGTAATCTGCGGGCAAAAAGAATCCGCCGCATCCCGGGCGCAGGCATTGATACGTCCAGATTTTTACCGCGGCAGGATCTGCCGGATGCAGGAGGCGCCGGTAGCAGGATGGAGTTTTGCAGGGCATACCGGCTGCCGGAAGACGCGGTTGTGCTTCTTTCCGTAGGGGAGCTAAGCCGCCGGAAAAATCACGGTGTTGTGCTAAAGGCGCTGGCAGGGCTTTGCAGGAAGGATATTTTTTATCTGATCTGCGGCCAGGGGAGTCTGCGTCAGGAACTGGTAAACCAGGCTGACCGGCTTGGTATCCGGGAGCAGCTGCGGCTGGGCGGATTTCAGGAAAAGATCGAATTATTTTATCAGAATGCGGATATTTTTGTATTTCCGTCCATGCAGGAGGGACTGCCTGTGGCGCTGATGGAAGCGATGGCCACAGGACTGCCCTGTATCGTATCGGATATCCGCGGGAACCGGGAGCTGATTCCGGAACAGAACCTGCAATTTGCATATCATGATTCTGCCAGACTGCAGGAAATCCTGCAGAATCTGGTTCAGGATACGCAGATGCGCAGGCAGTGCGGATATCGGAACAGGCAGAAAGTAAAGGCATATGATACACGCAGGGTACAAAAGCAGATGAAACGGATTTATAAAGAAATGCAGGATATATGCGGATAGAAACGGATTTATAAAGAAATGCAGGGAATATGCGGATAGAAACGGATTTATAAAAACATGCAGGACATATGCGGATAGAAACGGATTTATAAAGAAATGCAGGGAATATGCGGATAAAAGCAGAAAAGAAAAAAGGATGCGGCAGGAGGAGTGGTATGAATGTTTTATATGATTTAATGAA
>CANTHI010000208.1 GCA_947653505.1 uncultured Eubacterium sp. | reverse complement strand
GGTTTGTTGACAGATTATTTCATATATATTCTTTTTTCGGCAGAAATAAAAGGATTTCTTAGATGCATTCGCGCAACTTTTTCGGTTTTGTGAACATTGTTACAAAAATATGTTTTTAGATTTCTTTTTCTGTAAAAAATTTGTTTTACACAGATAGCAACGGTTTTATGACTGATTCTCTGCTTTGTAATATGTGACTGGAAATCATAAATGAAACAGAGAAATTTTATGCGTTTTTTCTGGTGGTATCCAAATGTCTTTCAAATATTTGTGCAGGTTATTGCTTTTTGCAAATAAAGAATGCAAAGAATTGGACTTCTGTTACAAATCACTCCTTGTTATAATTTGTCTATAAACGTTAGGAAAGGAGGGGGTTGCGTTGATAGCAGATATGATGAAGCTGAAAAACATCTGCATCATGGAGGAAGTACATGACTGGAAGGAGGCGATTCATATCAGTCTGGAACCACTGCTAAGGGGTGGCTTTATTACGGAAAACTATGAAAAAGCGATACTGGAATGTACGGAAAAGTACGGACCATATTATGTACTGGCTGAAAATTTTGCGTTAATACATGGGAGACCAGGAGTTTGCACATCTGACACTGGACTGTCCGGTTGTTTTTTTGGAACGTCTGGTTGATAAGAATGAAATCAGAGAAAAGCGTCCAATAACTGATTTTCATTACTGTGAGCACCGAAGGAGTGAACAGTATCGTCACACCCAATGTCATTATATGATAAATTTGATTAGATATTGACAGATGCATCTTCATTATATATAATCAATGCAATCTTATAAATGCAATCTGTAAAGAACTGTATGTAACGAACTTAAAGCATTTGCATACAGTTTCTACTGACAACTGACAGATACAGGAAAGGTATTACTTATGAATACAACCAGAACCATTCAGGATGAAATACGGAAGCTGAAAAAGGAACATGATATCTGCATTTTAGCGCATGCCTACCAGAGCCACGATATATGGGAAATTGCTGATTTTGTGGGAGATTCTTACGGATTAAGCCTTGAAGCTGCAAGAGCCAGCCAGAAAACCGTATTATTATGTGGTGTCCGTTTTATGGCGGAAACGGTTAAAATACTATCTCCGCAGAAAAAAGTGCTGCTGTCACATCCGCAGGCAGGCTGTCCGATGGCACAGCAGATTACAGCTGCGAAGCTGGCGGATTTAAAGGAACAGTATCCGGATTATACAGTCGCCGCTTATATCAATACGACGTCTGAGCTGAAAACGCTTTGTGATGTATGTGTTACCTCATCTTCGGCTGTGAAAATTATCCGGAGTCTGGAAAATAGAAATATTTTGTTTATTCCGGACTGCAATCTGGGTGCATGGATAGCCGGGCAGGTACCGGAAAAAAATATCCAGCTTGTAAACGGAGGCTGTCCTGCACATGCATCAGTCCGTGCACAGCAGGTCAGGCAGATGCGTGCGCTCCATCCGGATGCCCTGCTGCTGGTACATCCAGAATGTCTGCCAGAGGTTTCCGGTCAGGCTGATTATGTCGGAAGCACGACAGGTATTATGGATTATGCGAAAAACAGTCCGGCATCGTCCTTTATTATTGGAACAGAAAACAGCATCGTCCAGCACCTGCAGTTTGCGTGTCCAAAGAAACAGTTTTATGCACTGTCCAAAGACTGTGTCTGCAGTGACATGAAGCTGACGACCCTGATGGATATATATCATTGTGTGCAGGGGACAGGCGGAGAAGAAATCCGGCTGGCAGACGATGTGATGCAGCAGGCGCGCCGTTGCATCGATACGATGCTGACACTTGGATAATTTACGTTCACAGATTTTTGGAAGATTCCCAGGATTTAGGAAAAGGTGCAATTATGATGAAGATAGGATTTATCGGAGCTGGCCGTGTTGGCTGCTCGATTGGAAAATATTTAAAAGAATCCGGCATTTCCGTAACGGGATATTTCGATACGGTAAAAGAATCCGCTTCCAGCGCGGCCGCTTTTACGGATTCCAGCGTTTTTGCAAATCCCGCGGAGCTTGTTGCTGCCAGCAGCCTGCTCTTTCTGACGACACCAGACAGTATGATTCTGCCTGCCTGGGAAGAAATCCGGTTATTTCCACTGGCGGGTAAGATTATCTGCCATTGCAGCGGAGCACTGCCATCTGACGCCTTTTCCGGTATCGGGGACACAAATGCCTCCGGCTGTTCCCTGCATCCGATGCTTCCATTCAGCGACCGTTATACTTCTTATGAGCAGTTGAAACATGCCTTTTTTACGATAGAAGGACAGGAAGCTGCTGTGCAGACCGTCTCGGAGCTGTTTACCGGACTCGGCAATACCGTCTGCCGTATTCAGGGCAGCTATAAGCCTAAATACCATGCAGCTGCCAGCATCCTTAGCAATCAGGTAGTCGCTGTACTGGATACCGGCTACCGTCTGCTGGAAGAATGTGGCTTTTCCAGAGAAGACGCAAGAACTGCCACAAAGGAGCTGGTCATTCAGAATATTGAAAATATCCTGCTGCAGGACTGTGTCGCGGCGCTGACCGGACCGATCGAACGCAATGATATCCGGACCGTGCAAAAGCATCTGGACTGCCTGCCGCCGGAAGATCAGAAAATGTACCAGACACTCGGCTTAAAACTGGTTCATCTGGCCAGAAAAAAGCACCCGTCTCAGGATTATTCCAGCCTTTATCAGCTGCTAAAAGATCATTAAACAAAAAAGAGGACAGGTCTGTTTTCTGTGAAAAAACAGACCTGTTACGTGAAAAACCGGAGCCCCTGCTGTTATTTGTATCTGCTATAATAATAACGGCTTTTTTTATTGTTGCAGACTATATGATGACGGGGGAAAAATCATGAAACTACGCACAAAAATACTGCTAATTACATTACTGCCGCTTATTCTTCTCAGCACAGGCATTTTTATGCTTGCAGCAGACCGTACGGCCAATGGGATCTATGAACAGGCTTACGCAGGAATGGAGGCAACCGCACTGGCGGTCAGGGATATTTTTGAGATCGGTAATGAGGGATCCTGGCAGGTCGATGAAAATGGGGATCTCTGGAAAGGCACGGAGCTGAATATTTCCCAGTCTGCAGATATCGTAGACCATATCAAAGACAACACGGGTATGGATGTGACGATATTCTGGGGAGATACACGGATCCTGACTTCCATTCAGAATGATGCCGGTGAACGTCAGATCCATTCCAAAGCATCCGCTGAGGTCGTCCAGAAGGTATTAACCAACGGAGAATTTTACTTTTCACGCGACACAGACATTCTGGGAACTTCCTATGTCGTATGCTATGCACCATTTTATCAGGAAGGCGCCAATGATCCGGTCGGGATGGTCTTTATCGGTATTCCAGGGGCAAAAGTGTCTGCGATTATTAATGATATCCGCAGGCAGATGCTCATTGTAATTCTTACGGTACTTTTCGTTACGATCCTCTTTCTGATCTGGCTGATTAATGGAATTGTAAATGCACTTATGTCCAGCATGAAAGTACTGCAAAAAATTGCTGACGGTGATCTGACCACTGAAGCGGACGCATCTGTTTTACGCCGTCAGGATGAAATCGGTATGCTCGGAAAAGAGATCATGGAGCTGCGACGAAGATTTTTAGAGATTATAGAACTGCTGAGAAAACAAAGCCTGGAGCTGGACCAGGAATCAGCTGTATTAAAAAACCGTTCTGACCACATCCTGCAGGTCATGCATGGACTGGACCAGTCTGCGCAGGACATAGCTGCGAGCTATACGAGTCAGGCGTCTAACGCCAGTACCGCCAGCAGCAGCGTCTCTGCTATGGGAGAAATGATCGGCAGCAGTAACGCGCAGATTCACAAGATTCATCAGCTTTCCAATGAAATCCGCAATGTATCAGATCATACAGCCACAGAGCTTGCTGGTCTGAATAAAGATATGAATACCGTACGTAAATCCATCGATTATCTGGAACAGCAGACGAGCCTGACGAAAGATTCGGTCGACCAGATCAGCCGTGCTACAGAGCTGATTGCCGCTATTGCATCCCAGACAAGCCTGCTTTCCCTGAACGCGTCGATAGAATCCGCCAGAGCCGGAGAGCTTGGAAAAGGCTTTGGAGTGGTAGCCTCTGAAATCCAGAAATTGTCCGTACAGGCAAATACTGCTGTCGACGATATCCGGAAAATGGCAGACAGTCTGATGGAAAATTCTGAGCAGGCAATGGAACGCATGGCAGAAGTACAGACAGTTATTTTAAATCAGGAGCAGAATATCCGAAAAACCGGAAAGGGCTTCGAAAGTGTCACAGATGGGATTCGTATATCTTCCGGTCATATGGATATTATTATCGCGAAAACAGATGAAATGGAGGATATCCGCACAGATATGGTCGCCACGGTACAGAATACCGCGGCTGCCGCGCAGGAAAACGCTGCCAGTATCGAAGAAATGACAGCTTCAGTGGAAAGCGTGTATCGTGAGCTGCAGATTATTACGGCCAAAGCAAATGAGCTGGGAGCGCTGTCTTCTGAAATGAAAGAAAATATTCATGTATTTAAGATTCCGGCATAGGAAGACTTAAGCAGTCAGACCAGACGATTCTTCTAAATTTTTAAATGCCGGCTATGCGGACGCCGGATGGGTACGGCACCTTTAGCTGCTGGTGGCAGCCAGAAGCGGACAGCGTGCCCCATTGGGCATTCGGTGACGCGCCCGTCCGGTATCACAGAGTAAATACAGAATACTTAGAGATTCTTATATTCTTTTTTAATTTCTAATCTGCACGATAATACAGCCCCGTATGCGATACGATATTTTCATAACGGTAAATACTTAGCAATATTCCAAGCAGAATGCAGGTCTGAAGCATACCGCTGCCGCCGTAAGAGATCAGTGGGAAATACAGACCACTGACAGGGAGCAGGGATAAGTTGACCAGAATATACTCTGCCGCCTGAATCAGAAAAACGAGGCTGCATCCAAGTCCCATAATCATACCGGGCTGATTTTTCTGGCGGAGGGAGATATGCAGCAGTCTGGCACCAAGCAGTGTAAGAAAGAGAATCAGCACCACGCCGGCCAGAATGCCAAATGTTCCGATCAGATAAGTTAGCAGATAATCGGTTTCAAATTCCAATGGAAATCCGGTCATGGACTGTCCGGTATTTTTGCCGGTCAGCTGGCTTGTACGGATAATATCACGTACCAGATGATCAACGTATCCGGCACTGGAAAGCTCCGGGCGGAACCATGCCTGTATCCGGAAGTGCTGGTAACTGTTCAGATTTGCAAAAAACAGTGCGCAAAGTGCTAAAACCGCTGAAACCGCAGTGAAAATCAGACATCGTTTTTTTAGAGATATCTTTTTGCCGGTATAAGCTGTCAGCCAGCCTTTTGCGGCAGCTGTACCAAGCAGGAGGAGCATAATTACGGTAACATTAATCATGACAGACAGATGTGCAAGCCGGAATGCAAAATAAATCGGAAGGAGCGTATACCAGATAAGGCTCCATTTTTTCCGACGGCTGCGTTCATATAGTACGGCACCGTACAACGGCAGATACAGGTAAAAAAAGAAATGGATGCTGATCCACCAGTTTCCCAAAAAGATGACGGTTGAGGTATGCTGAAGATAGCTGACCGGAAGCGGCAGGTCAAAGGCTGTCTGACTGTCCATAGCCAGCATGAAAAACAGCAGCAGGATACCGGTACACATATGTCTGCTATATGCAGCAATTCGTGTATAGTCAATCAGGTAAACGATACATAAAACGAAAAAACCGAGGATACTATGCAGGCATTGGTTTTTCAAAAAATAAGTATTCATGTCCGCGGACGGATTCGTCTGGTACACAGCATATTGGAGGAGTATGCCGGCAGCACATAATACCGCAATTACTGCAAGCATTCCCCAGGCTGGTCTGGGCTGATGAATCCGATTTAATGCAATGCCGGTTTCTACCGGATCACCCATGTCAGTGACAGCTTTTTGCTCAGCTTCGTCTGATGATAATCCATCTGCGATGTAGCATTCCTTCTGATCGTGAATATGACCTTCTATTTCCTGGCGGATGCATTCTTTCGCACGTTTTTCACGGATTTGTGCAAGCAATACTTCCATATATTTTTTCTCCATGATTGTGGTTCTCCTTTCTCTGAATCTAAATCCCGGCATAAAGCACATCAGCAACTGCCTGCGCATAGATTTTCCATTCCTGTTTTTTCTCCTTCAGATAGTGTCTGCCATTTCTGGTAATCTGGTAATATTTGCGTATCTTGCCATTGCATTCGGATTCGTACGAACACAATAGTCCTTTCAGTTCCAGTGAATGCAGCAGCGGGTATAAAGTGCCGGCCTTTAACTCAAACACATTTTTGGAACGCTGCCGGAGCAGGTCGATCATTTCATAGCCATATAGATCTTTTTCCTCCAGCAGACGCAGAATCAGGATGGCAGTGCTTCCTGAAATCAGACTTTTATCAATTGCCATGTGATTTGTCCCCTTTCTTTTAATTGTTGACATATATAGATGATCGATATAATGATTATATATCGATTATCTATATATGTCAACAAAAAAATAAAACGAATGCTGACAGAGCAGATTTCTTTTCTCAGCGTCCGGATAGCCAGAATGTAACACACAAAATGAATCATTACAACAACTATACAGAAAACGATTTCGATGATGGTGGGGAAGGGTTCGTTAAATCATAATAACCGAA
>CANTHI010000207.1 GCA_947653505.1 uncultured Eubacterium sp. | reverse complement strand
CTTTTTTTGTCCGTTTTCAGAAAAGGAAAATCATCCTAAAATGGGGGAACAAAAAATAACAAACCTAAAACGTATGGGAATTTAAAGTAAATATAAGGTAGAGAAAAAGTCTGCACAAGGTTGGAGCTGTATGCTTTATTTACATAAAAAATTTTACAAAACGGAAAGGAGCAGTTACGATGAACATCATCGAAACAAAAAACCTGACGAAAACCTATGCGGATTTTACAGCCGTCTCAGGCATCAGTCTGCATGTCCCAAAAGGAGCTGTCTATGGGCTGTTAGGTCCGAACGGGGCAGGAAAATCTACGACTATGAAAATGTTTCTGGGGCTTACGAGACCGACAGCCGGTTCGCTGCTTATGGATGGAAAGACGTATCCGTACAACCGCATGGAGATTCTGAAAGAAACAGGTTCTCTGATAGAAGCGCCTGCTTTTTATGGCAATTTAAGCGGGGAAGAAAATCTGGAAATTATCCGTAAAATATTAGGACTGCCGGAATCTTCCGTAGCAGAAGCGCTTGAGATGGCAGGACTGACGCCGTATAAAAAACGGCTTGCAAAAAACTATTCGCTTGGAATGAAACAAAGACTGGGGCTTGCAGGTGCATGGATCGGACAGCCATCCATTCTGATTCTGGATGAACCGACGAACGGACTGGATCCTGTCGGAATCCATGAGATCAGGACACTGATCCGTACGCTTCCAAAGAAGATGGACTGTACAGTTCTCGTATCCTCGCATCTGCTGTCTGAGATTGAGCTGATGGCAGATCATATCGGGATCTTAAATCATGGCCGTCTGCTGTTTGAAGGGACACTGGATGAGCTGAAATACAGCGCTGTGTCCAGAGGCTATCCGGCTGACAATCTGGAGGAGATGTTTCTTGCGCTGATCGATGAGGACAATCAGAAAAGGGGTGCTAAAGTATGAGTTTTATTCTGGAATGTAAAAAAGCAAAACGCACCGGGTTTGTACAGGTGTTTCTTGGAGGAGGGATGCTTGCGGCAGCCATTCCGGTTGTAAATATGTCGGTCCGTTCGCAGTTGTATGTTACGCAGCAGGGTTCACCTGTCCGGATTCTGCTTCAGGCAAACTGGCAGATGATGGCAATGCTGAATATCCTGCTTGTGCTCGTGGGCGCCTGTCTGTTGTATCACACAGAATTTGCGGATCATGCGATACTAAAAATCTGGTCGCTGCCGGTTCGTGAAAGCTCTGTGTTTGCGGGCAAAGCAGTCCTGACGATCGGAATGAGCGTGATGGTACTGGCAGTGGAGGCTGCTTCGGTCTTATTCTGCTCGTATCACTGGTTTGTGATTGGAGACGGATTCTGGAGTGAACTGGGAAAAAGCTTTGGCTATGCGTTTGTGCTGATGCTGCCCTGCATCCTCGTTTCTTTACTTATATCAGAAACATGGCAGAATCTGTGGGTATCACTCGGAACCGGTGTGCTGTGCGTCTTTCTGGCGACCATGCTGCCGTCTGACAGCTTTCTGGCTATACTCTTTCCATATGCCACACCTTTTCGGATGCTGACAGATACGGACAGGATGCAGGTACTGCATGTACTGGCGGCAGTATCTGCGGAGATTTTTGCAGTCATTCTGGTACAGAGGCTGTTTACAAAGGTAAGGAGGTTATCTGCATGAACTTTTTTTCTCTTTTGGGCGTCGAATTTAAGAAAATAAAACGTTCGAAGATTTTTTTCATTCTGTTTGCTGCGGCGGTTGTCAACTGGGTTCCGTCAGTTCTTCATGCGGATCTGAATTTTCAAATGCAGGCAGAAGGAATTTCACCGGAAAACAATTTTTTGATTCAGGGATATCTGGCAATGTCATGGTTTATGTTTCCGGCGGCGATGGTAGTCGGGACCGTGCTTCTGGGACAGACAGAGCGCAGTAACCGGGGGATGGTTAAAATGCTTTCGCTGCCGGTACGCGCATCGAAGCTGTGTCTGGCGAAGTTTGCCGTCCTGCTTGTGCTGGCGGCAGTGCAGATACTGCTGATGACAGGAATGTATTATATAAGTGCGGCGGTCTGCTCGGCGACGCAGGACTATCCGTTTCTGGTATCACCGCTGTTCGTTGCAAAAGAAACTGGGTTTTTATTTCTGTCTGCCATACCGATGACGGCATTTTTCTGGATGCTTTCCGTATGCTTCCAGACGCCGGTATTTTCGATCGGGACTGGTCTGGCAACGATTGTACCGTCGGTGCTGATGATTAATACAAAAGTATGGTTTGCTTATCCGATGGCATATCCGTTTTTTGTCATTACGGCTGAATATGGCAGACTCGCAAAACATATGGACACAGTACAGGTAAAACTAATCCCGTGGATTCCGGTTGCTGTCGTCATTACATTATTATGCTTAGGCATTTCCTGCATCCGGTTCGGGCAGGCAGAAAGGAGATAAAGATGATAAAAATGGTGAAAGATAAAATAGTAACGGTTATCTGTACCCTGATGATTTTTTTTCCGTGGACGATTCTTCCGCTAAGGACGTTTGACTGGGCGCTGGAGTCTCCGGTGGCAGAGATCATGATCTGCAGCTATGCGGCGGTGATGATTCTGGGCGGAATTTTTACGATACTTTTTTATGCAAAAGCAAAGGTGAGAAATTCCCTGATGAAGATCTGCGTGATCGTGAACGGATTGTATGCGGCTGGCGGGGCAGCTGCGTTTGGGATGCTCATGAATACGCTTGAATGAAACAGAGTTTGTGCTATAATCAACGTAAAAGAATATCCAGGCTATTTGGATGGCAGGCACTCAGGCAATGTACGCCGGGGCAGAGGGAGGTGTGATATGGCAAGGACAGTAGCAATTGGAAACGTTTTGGCAAGACACTTACGATGAGTATGATGGAACATTTTTTTCTGTCAGATATGCGGGAAGAAGTGATTTGTTTGAGCATCTTAGTATCTGGAAAGAAGAAACGTACAGAAAACTGCAGGGAAGTTATCCTGTGATCTCCCTGAGTTTTGCGAATGTAAAAGCGGATCATTACGCTGAGACCAGATTACGGATCTGCCAGCTTATTACAGATCTGTATTTACAGTATCAGTTTTTGATGGAAGGAGATTTTCTGGCCCCACAGGAAAAAGAGTACTTCACCAGTATTACGGACACGATGCATGATGCGACAGCAACGTTGTCGATAAACAGACTGTCAGGATATTTATCCAGATACTACAATAAAAAAGTAATTGTACTATTGGACGAATACGATACTCCCATGCAGGAAGCCTGTGTCAGTGGATACTGGGATGAGCTGGCTAACGTGCTGTGATGACGGGGATTACGAGGGTCAGTAAGGAATCTGTTTTTTCTGATTTAAATAATCTGGAAGTTATTAAAGCAGCATCTGAAAAATATGGCGCTTCATTCGGATTCACCGAACCGGAGGTTTTTCAAGCTTTGGAAGAATACAGCCTGACAGATCAGAAAGAAACTGTAGCGCGTTGGTATGATGGCTATACTTTTGGAAGCTGCTAGAACCCTGTGATCCGCAGGCGGATGTGGGGATGATTATAGAATTTAAGGTACAAAAATCTGAAACAGAGAAAAATCTGGAAGATACAGCAAAGAAAGCGATTCAGCAAATCATAGACAAAAAGTATGCAGCTGCTTTAACTGCCCGTGGGATTTCTGAGGAAAGGATACGGATTTATGGGTTTGCGTTTTGTGGTAAGGATGTATGGATTGATGGCGGGCCTCTGGTGGGATAATACCGGACAAAAAGCATCTGAGTCTTGACATAAAGACAACAACATGTTATCTTAAGTATAGATAACATGTTGTTGTCTTTTGACGTTAAAAGACCGGAATCATATGAAATGCAGACAAAAAGAAAGGAGAATGATTATGCAGCAGGCATCGGATTCGGAACTGGAGCTGATGAGGGTCATCTGGGAAAACGGTGGGAATGCTTTTTATGCAGAGATTGCGGCAGCGCTGGAAAAAAAGGGAATGAGCTGGACAAAAAATACAATCATTACCCTGCTTTCCCGCCTGATGGACAAGAAGCTGCTCAAAGCAGACAAGATGGGACACCGCAACCGGTATCAGGCGCTGATTTCGGAGAACGCGTATCAGAGCGGGCAGACGGAGAGCTTTTTAAACCGGATATATGAAGGAAATGCAAAAGGGCTCGTTACGACACTGATTCAGAAAGAGCTTTTGTCTGAGGAAGATTATGAAGAGCTGAAAAAATACTGGCAGGATGGTGGTGACTTCCATGAATGAGCTGCTGAAAGGATATGTATCCGTTTCCATATCTGCGGCGCTTCTGATTATTGTGCTGCGGATGCTGCGCCCTTTGTATAAAAACCGCTTTAGTAAACGCTGGCAGTATTATATCTGGCTGGTGGTGATTGTCCGCCTGCTCGTACCCTGGAATCCGCAAAACGGACTGGTTGGAAACGGTTTTTGCATGGTACAGGAAAAAATACAGTCTGTGGCAGCGAAGATGGAAGCAGAAAAGACTGAAGCACAAAAGATGGAAGCAGAAAAGATGCAGACTGACGCTGACAGTATAGAAACAGAAAGTATAGAAAC
Source organism: uncultured Eubacterium sp. (assembly GCA_947653505.1). Next base: position 2,209 of record CANTHI010000207.1, on the reverse strand, counting down.
AGAAAGTATGAAACCGGATGAGATCAAAGCTGAAAGTATAGAAAATACCGGAGCGGCGAAAGTGAATAGCAATATGGAACCGGATGCGGAAAAACAGGGTATGCCCAGTGAAAAACAGACGGAAACAGGGATGGAAAAACAGGGTATGCCCAGTGAAAAACAGACAGACCGTGAGATACGGAACGCGGACGATGCAGATACGGAAGCGGCATCAGACCGGAAAATCTGGCAGATGCTGCAGAATCTGTGGATACTCTGGCTGGTTCCCGCACTTATGATGTGGGTACGCAAAATTACGATTTACCAGTGCTTTGTCAGGTTTTTGAAAGCCGGAAGCGTTCCGGTGGACGAGATCAGCCGGCTGGAGATTCTGGGACACGTAATCGATCAACACCGCATACATGGTAAGATGGAGCTGTATCAAAACAGTCTGACCGCGTCACCGCTGCTGACCGGATTTTTCCATCCGGCGATCATTCTGACAAAGGCTGAAATATCAGATACAGATTTTTATTATATAGTACTGCACGAGACGACACATTACAGACGGCGGGATATGTTTTATAAATGGCTGGTGCAGTTTACGGTATGTCTGCACTGGTTCAATCCGCTGGTATATGTGCTGGCGCGTGAGACGGACCGGCTGTGTGAGCTTTCCTGCGACGAAGCGGTGACAAAAAAGCTGGATCCGGATGAGAAGCGGGCATATGGAGATACGCTGCTGCGTGCAATGGGAGCCGGAGGATGCTATAACAATCCAACCGTATCTGTATCGCTGTATGAAGGAAAAGAGTTATTGAAAGAAAGGCTGGGTGCGATTATGAGAAAAAATCAGAAAACGGGGCTGACAGCAGTATTATCCGCGATAGCGGCGGTGCTGCTGATGACCGGAGCTATGGCGGCAGGCGCTTACGTGCAGCCGCAGGCAGCGGAACAGGTGAAAAAGGAAATCCGGTTAACGGATGATAAAATAATAGAGAAAAACGGGATGTTTTATATTTTGTGTGAAGGAGCGTCAGAGCAGGATATCCCGTCGGGCGGTGTTACAAAAGGCTGTATCGGTATCACGCTTGTAAAAAAAGACGGATATACGGCAACAGGGCCCTTTCACAAGATTGCAACTTTGTCCCGGGATGTAAAAGCACAGATAAACGAGATGATGGCGAAGAAAAATCTTGCAAAAGAAGAAGCACAGCTGCTTGCAATGGCAGCTGAAACCATACAGAAAGATCTGTTAAAAGTGAAAATAAGCAAAACTTCGGTGTCGCTTGCAAAAGGCAGTACCATGACATTAAAGCTGCAGGGGACAGATCAGCAGGCTGCATGGACTTCCGGTTCGAAAGAAGTCGCAACGGTCAGTAAAAATGGGAAAGTAACTGCCAAAAAAGCAGGAAAGGCAGTGATAACGGCATCCTTATACGGACAGACTTATACATGCGCGGTCAAAGTATCTGCGCAGCCAGAAAATGCAAAGACCGTACAAAAAGGGATAGAGCAGGAAATATACCGGACGCTTGGCATTATAAAAAAGAATGGAGCCTGGTTTTATCAGGGGGAGCGGGTCCGTATTTTTATGGCTCTGCGGACAGATCAGTCATTTTCCGATTTTCACTATGATGAGAATGGAACCATAGATCTCAGAGTGGACCACGCAGAAGATAAAAAAAAGGTATCTGTCAGACATCTGACAAAGGCAGAGGTAAAAGAAATACAAAATGATCGAAAAGACACAATGGCTGTGGACCGTGCGGCTGACAGGAAAACTATCAGGCAGGAGTTGGAGCGGCAGGAGAAAATGATCGAAAAGAAAAGGGAAAAGGATCAGGAACCATCTGTCTACAGGCTCTTAAGACTACAAAAAGAGGAGCTTCCGCAGGCAGTGCAGGAAACGATCCAAAGATGTAAGGATCAGACATGGTACGTGATTGCGGATGGCAGTATCCGGTATGTTTATTATCAGAGTCTGCCAGGCCAGTACGCTTTTGAATCAGAGTCAGACGGACAGAAACTAAAGATCAGGATTGCCGATATGAAAAGCTCCGCAGGGACTTATGTACTGCTCGCGGTGAAAAGTTCTGTACCATTTCGTATCACATACCGGAATCAGGAGGTTGTGCCGCATAAAACTTCGACAGAAACATGATATGACCCGTGAAAAGTACGAATGCACCACCGCCATATACTCCTGCGATATAAGGAAATCTCCATA
>CANTHI010000206.1 GCA_947653505.1 uncultured Eubacterium sp. | reverse complement strand
TAGCTGCTGGCGGAACGCCAGAAGCGAACCAGGTGTCGCGCCCGTCCGGTACCAATGTCTGGATGCAGAATACTTAGAGCTTCTTACATTCTGGAAACCGGAACAATGAAACAGGGCCGCTTCCCTCATCCAGCGTCCGGGAGGCCAATATATAGTTCTGGTTTATCCAGGTCAGGGCTTTCTGCATTCTGGAGTGGTCACTGCAGACGGGGCAAATTTCCCCATCCGGCGTCTGCATAGCCGAAAGATAACATTTTTATGTAAATTGTTGCATTTCCACTTAAGTTCGCGCCTATGGGGGCAGACCCTGCGCATTCCTGACCCGTGAAAAGTAACTATTGACCCTTCTCCGTAAATTCGTTAAAATAGACTGACAGGCAAAAATCTTCCAGCAACACCGATTCAAAAGCATCACGATTTCAGGCTATGCAAAAATTCCGCTGCTTACCGGTACATGGCCGGATGCACAGCAGCCCGCCAGCCTGACCGCTTACGAAGTCCGGAGGTTGCCAGAAATAAAGAAAGGATTTGTAAACTATGATTCGAATTGGTATATGCGGCTATGGAAATCTTGGCCGTGGCGTAGAATGCGCCGTAAAACAAAATGACGATATGGTATTGACCGGTGTATTTACCCGCAGAAATCCGGACAGTGTCCACATTCTGACTCCGGACACCCCTGTCCATTCCGTGCAGGAACTGGCAGACCACAAAGACAGGATTGATGTTCTCATTATTTGCGGCGGCAGTGCTACAGATCTGCCGGTACAGACTCCTGAATATGTAAAATATTTTAATGTCATCGACAGCTTCGATACACACGCAAACATTCCACAACATTTCGCAAATGTGGACAAGGCTGCCAGGGAATCCGGCAAAATCGGCATGATCTCGGTTGGATGGGATCCCGGCATGTTTTCCCTGAACCGGGTGTATGCAAATGCCTTATTACCGGATGGAACTGATTATACGTTCTGGGGTAAAGGTGTCAGTCAGGGACATTCCGATGCCATCCGCAGAATCGACGGTGTTGCCGATGCCAGACAATACACCATTCCGGTACCGGCTTCCTTAGACGCCGTACGCAGCGGAGAAACCCCGCAATTATCCACCCGTGAAAAACATACAAGAGAATGCTTCGTTGTTGCTAAAGAAGGCGCAGATTTATCCAGAATTGAAACTGAGATTAAAGAAATGCCAAACTATTTTGCGGATTATGATACTACAGTTCACTTTATCCCGCAGGAAGAGCTGAATAAAAATCACAGTGGTATCCCGCATGGCGGTTTTGTCATCCGCAGTGGAAAAACCGGATGGGACGGGGAGCACAGACATATTATAGAATACAGCCTGAAACTGGACTCCAACCCTGAGTTTACCGCAAGTGTGCTTACCGCCTATGCAAGAGCCGCTTATCGCATGAATCAGGAAGGCATCAGCGGCTGCAAAACCGTCTTTGACGTAGCGCCAGCCTATTTATGCCGCCAGAGCGGTGAAGAACTGCGCAGGCATATGCTGTAGCGGATATCCCTGCCGGAACGTGTGAGAAAAACACGGGAAGAAATTGTTTTACAGACAGTTTCTTCCCGTGTTTCTGACTATTTGATACGGCTGCTTTCTTTTATTCTGTTTTCTTATGCCCATTTCCACCCAGATCCTGATCCCGCATCATTCAGGCCAGTTTATGTATACTGCTCCAGCTGATGGGATACATCCAGTACCTGGCTGAGCATATCCTTCGTAGTCTCTGCATTTTGCAGATTCTGCACACTCAGTTCGGACGCCTGCATGGAAGAAGACATGACTTCTTCAGAAGTTTCTGACAAATGCGTAATATCATCCACAATCCGGTTGTTGGAATCGGACAGCTGATTTAACATTCCGTCAATATCTCCAATGCTGGAAATCAGCTGTCTGGAATTATCATTGATCTGGTCAAAGCTTTGGGAAACCTGTTCAATCATTTCTTCCTGTGCATCTGCGGCTTCGATCGATTTGTGGACAGCTGTTGCCGCGCTTTCCGCGTTTTCCGATAATTCATGCAGGATACCGGCAATATTTTCCGTTTCTGTTCTCGTTTTTTCTGCCAGCTGGCGTATTTCATCCGCGACTACCGCAAAGCCCCGTCCTGCTTCCCCTGCTCTTGCACTTTCAATCGAAGCATTCAGGGCAAGCAGATTCGTCTGGCTGGAAATATCAAATATAGTATCTGCTATTGTCTTCACCGCTTCTGCACGCTCCTGCAGCGCTTTCATCGAAGCCGCAACGCCTGCGTTCGTTTCATTGATAACCGCAGACTGCCGTTTTAAATTGTTCATCATCTGCAGACTGTCTGTATTTAATTTTTCTGAATCTTTTGCTACACGCACCATCGTGTCGGAATATTCAAGCGTCTGGTTAATCGAATCCTGAATGCTCTGGGTCATGGCTGTCTGTGTCTGTATACTCTCCGCTGTGCTCTGGGTGCTTTCCGAAATATCACGGACAGAGCTGTTCACAACGCCAGCAGTCGCATTCAGCTCACTCACCATCTCCATCGCTCCTTCAGTTCCTTTCCGCACCTGCTCTGCCACTTCGAGCACACGGTCCATAACCAGCTTCTGTTTATCCTGTTCGTACATCAGGCTATGGCGGGTATCATGATTATATAAACGCGCAACACTGGTCGTAAGACAAACAAAAATCATCAAAAACGCAACCGCCAGCGTTGCACAGACCTGATCCCGTATTTCTTCCTTTGGATACATGTGCTGGACAAATATATTTACATAGTTAATTGCAAAATTTACAATTGTCATAGTAGATCCCGCTATCATGGAAAATTTTACATCAAAAAACAAAACACAGGCAACAAGCGGGACACAGGCCATAAATCTGATGTAATAATTATCAAAAGCCGCTCCGGTCACAAACGCTGAAATTAAAAGTCCGGTCAGCGCCACATATCTCGTAACCACTCCGGTACTATTACGCAAATACGTCACAAAAGTTATTACACAGCTTGCAATAACTATTGCCGTAATTATCAGACTCAGTCTCACCGTACGGATTCCCATCGCACAGGCAATCCACAGGGTCGCCAGCGCAATCAGATAATATGCCGCATACCCAATCTGCGCAAAACAGTTTGCATGTCTGAGCTGGTCCTCCTTCTTTGCATACATGTACTTTTTTTCATTTGGCTCCATTTTATCCTCTCCTTTGTATTTCCGTTTTTCTACCAATGAACTATCAGAATTATATCATGTATCCTGTATTGGAAGCAAGTGCTTTTCACCCACGGCATTCTCCTCCCGCTTTTCTGCGCATTTTTAGCAGAATCTTCTTTTCCAGCCTGCTTACCTGCACCTGACTCATCTCCAGCTCCTGTGCCGTCTGCATCTGTGTCCTGTCCTGAAAGTAACGCAGTTCAATCAGCCTGCGTTCCCGCTCTTCGAGCTCGTCCAAAAGCTGCCGGATCAGCATGTCGTTTAATATTTTTTCCTTTTCCGGATCCCCCATGCCTCCTGCTGCCGTACCGTTCTGCATCTGGCCGGTACCGTAGTTTTGTCCGACACCTTTTCCCTGCGCGATCTGATCCACCAGATACAGCTCGCTTCCATCCGACTGGTATACGCTGCGGTATATGGATTCTACTTCCATATTGGCTTCCACTGCCATGACAATATCTTCCCTGCTGAGTCCGGTTTCTTCGGACAGCTCCTGCATGGATGCTTCCCTGCCTTTTTCCTGACTGATCTTTTCTGCGGCTTTGCGTATCCGCCAGCCGTTTTCCTTCAGGCTCCTGCTGATACGCACCAGACCGTCGTCCCTTAAAAACCTGCGGATTTCTCCGCTGATTAACGGGACCGCGTACGTGGAAAATGCCACGTCGTATGTAACATCAAATTTATCGATTGCTTTGATCAGGCCTATGCTTCCGATCTGAAACAATTCCTCCCTGTCGTGTCCACGGTGTTCAAATCTTTTGACAATGCTTCCTACCAGTCCCAGATTCTGCTTCACCAGCTCCTCTTTTGCATCCGGATTTCCCTGCTGTGCCTGCAGGATTAAAGCCATTGTCTCTTTCATAATCTGCTAGGCTCCTGTTCCGAACTGTTTTATCATGCGCACCGTAGTCCCCTGTCCTGGTGCGGAATCTACTTCCACGTCGTCCATAAATGCTTCCATAAACGCAAAGCCCATGCCGGAGCGTTCCAGCTCCGGCCTTGTCGTATAAAACGGTTCTTTCGCCTTTGGCACATCTTCGATGCCTTTTCCATAGTCTACGACCTCGATCTGAATCTGCTTTTTTTCTTTTGCGCAGGTCAGATATATTTTCCCGATACGATTTTCATAGCCGTGGATAATCGAGTTGGTCACTGCCTCTGATACTGCTGTTTTCACATCCGCCAGCTCGTCCAGCGTCGGGTCCAGATCTGCCAGAAAGGCCGCGACTGCCACTCTGGCAAACCCTTCGTTGGCAGAATAGGAGTCAAACCGGATGCTCATCTCATTCCGCTCATTCATACGTTACTGCCTCCGTTTCCATCAGTTTGTGCAGACCGGATATCCGGAAAATCTTCTGGATCCGGTCGTTCATATGCTGCGCTTTTACGCTTCCCCCGCAATAGCTCATATTGCGGCACCTTCCGATCAGCACGCCAATGCCAGAGCTGTCCATAAATTCTGTTCCGGAAAAGTCAAAGATCAGATTCCGCACCCGGTACGAATCGATCAGAAGATCCGCTTCCATCCGCAGCTGCTCCGCACTGTGATGATCCAGCTCTTTCGGCATGGATATCGTAAGACATCCCTCTTTTAGTTCGTAATGACATTCCATAGTAAAATCCTCCTGTTTTTAAGTATTAAAAAAGATGCTGATTCTTACGTATCAACATCTTTTGTGAAATCTTTATTTAATTACTTTATATAATTTCTTTATTTAATCTGCTAAGGAGCTTTTGGACATTACTGCGCCTCCAGCTTCTGCTGTACCTCCGGCAGGTATTTATATCTCGCATTGTTCGCTTTGTAGGATGATGGATATTCATCTATGACTTTCTGATACAGCTGCGCCGCTTTCTCATATTCTTCCGTCAGCCGGTAAGACTGCGCCAGATAGTATATGGCATCTCCGTTATGGTACGTATCATCCACGTCTGCCACCTTTTGCAGCAGTTCTGCTGACTGCTGGTAATTTCTTGACATATATGCGGAATAGCCTTCGTTATAAGTAGTTTCCAGATATTTGGAATTGATCTCCGTCTGGATCGTATCGTACACCTGCTTTGCGCCTGTGTCCAGCTGCTTCTGGTCCACCTCAGCCAGCGCGGTTTTGGCTTCTTCCAGCCCGCCCTGCTGATAAGACTGATAAGCCGTCATCAGCTTCTGGTAGCTGACAATCTGTGACGCGGATGCCTTGCTCTCGTCTTTGGCTGTTTCCACATTTTTCGTCAGCTTTGTCACCTGATCCTCCAGCTCCTTGATCGCCTGATTTTTGGCTGCAATCGTATCATTGGCATCCGAAACGGCTGTATTGGCGTCTTTTTGCAGTGTCTGGCGAATACTCGGTACGATCAGAAAATAAGTAGCCGTTACCCCAATGACCAGCCCGACCAGAATATTTAAAATCATCATCCAGCCGGAATTATCCCGCAGATTTGTTGGCTGGATAATCGTGTCCGTTCCTGTGGTATATTCCACCCTGCTTTCTTTTTTCTTTGGTTTTTTGTTCTTTTGGGCATCTGATCCCATATGACCGTCAATTTCTGCCAGATATCCCATTGTCGTTGTATTTCCGCGGTCAATTTTTTCTGCTGTCCGCAATGATTTTCTGGCCAGATCATACTTTTTGTCATGGATATATAAAAGCGCCAGCAGCTGATGCGCCTTTACGAGCTTTGGATTAATCGAAAGTATTTTCTTTAACTGGATGACCGCCAGATCTTCACTGCCCTGCTGGCAGTATATGAGTGCCTGATTGTATTTTTTAATTGTCTGGTTTACCGTATTCAGCAATGATGCATTGCTCTGCACCTCCTGCAGATAAGCATCCGCGATATTATCCTTACCTCGCTGATTTTTGCTGATCACCCACTCGCTCAGTGCAGATACGGTCTCCCCTGTTTCATAATAAATCAGCCCCAGCAGATTTCTTGCCTGAATATTTCCTTTATAATACTGCAGACTTGCTTTCAGAGAATCCACCGCACCAGATAAATCCCTTACTTTTGCCCGTTCCAATCCGACATTGTACAAATAGTTGGAAATCGCAATCAGTTTTTTATACATTTTCACATTCATTCCGCAGTTTGGGCAGGTCTGCTCTGCCCCGAGCTGCGCTCCACATTTAAAACACTGCATACTGGCTCCTTCCTGATTTATCGGTTGCGTCTGGCTTCTTTAATCATCTCCTGTAAGATGTCGGTCATATCCGTCAGGTTGTGACTGTATATTGCCTCCTCTGCCTCTTCCACTTCAAGACTAGGCTGAAATTTTTTTAATTCTTCTTCAAAGTCTATCATCTGTAATCCCTCCGTCTGTTATTCTTAAACGAATTAATTATAGCACATCTTTCCACTTTGTAAAGAAACGGTTGTCTTGTTTTTTCTTCCTTTTTCGAAAATTTTTATAAACAAAAAAGAATCAGCCTTTACCCGGATTATCTAAAGTAAAGTACCGATTCTGCTATATTTTGCCGCAACAAACAGTCAGGGATCCAGCCCTGCGCCAGAGACAATCTCTTATGGGCTGGATTTGTTACTGCCAGACATCTGTTTTTTCTGACCGCGCGATACCGGATCAGAAACAGAAGCTTTTCTTTCTATTATTATTTAATACTGCATTCC
>CANTHI010000205.1 GCA_947653505.1 uncultured Eubacterium sp. | reverse complement strand
GGCATCTGCGGCGCGTATTGGTACTGCTGCATACGCATAAACTGTTCCTGCTTATAATCCACGCATCTGTCTCCTGCATTTCGTTAATAGCAGTATATGCAGCAGCCAGGTCTATGGTTACAGGAACTGGTTACTATGATTGTATCCGCCCTGCGGCAATCTATACCGGAACAGAAAAATTTTGCCACTTACCCACAATTACAGATGATTATAACGCACAAAAAGCCACGTTTCAAGGCAATTTGCCCCAATCTGGAAAAGGTTTATTCATAATATCTGGAATTTAAAGAAATCTTAAGAATTTTTTATGATTTTTACCGATTGATTTTTTATTCAATCAGATATATTTTATTCTCAGTCAGAATAAAGTATTTAAGAAATTTCCGGAGGAGGTTTTCCGTATTTATGAAAAAGATGTTCGAAAATAAATGGCGCGGTTTTAACCGTAAACCTGAGACTGTCAGACGCGATTACAGCCGTCAGATTGCTTTTTTTAACCGTTATTCTTTATTGTTTCATGCACTTTTGGCATGTACGCTTGTATTTGTGATTGAAGTCTGCTCCAGACGCTCCCTTATAGATGCGTGTGTATTTTTAAGCAGCCATGCGTTTGCCTTTTTCTTTAACGCGCTGATTATCTTTTTTACACTGTCGGTCGTATACCTGTTCCGGCGCAGGATGCTGATGCGGATCGTCATCAGCTGTATCTGGCTGCTGCTCGGCATTATCAACGGCTGTGTATTATCCCAGCGTGTAACACCGTTTGGCTATACAGATCTGAAATGTATCTCAGATCTTCTGACAATGACCAATACACAGTACTTTACAAAGACACAGGAAATCTGCGTCATCATCTTACTGAGTTTACTCGTAGTCTTCCTGATTATCTTTGGAATCAAAGGACCAAAGTTTCAGGGACACCCGCATAAAATACGCGCCGTATGCTTCTGCGCGGGTATGGGCGTACTGATGTCAGCCGCTACCACGCTGGCACACAGTTCCGAACAGATGGCTTCGTATTTTTCCAACATTGCACAGGGATATTCTGACTACGGTTTTGTATATGGCTTTTCATCCAGTGTTATGGACCGCGGCATGCACAAACCGGACGATTACTCAGAAACTACAATTAAAAAAATCACCCAGTCCGTCGCACAGGCAAAAGAAAACGCTTCTTCGTATAAGGTCGCGCAGTCCGGTCAGGTTGTATCTGATTCCGCAAATAAACAGCAGCCAAACGTGATCTGCGTCCTGCTGGAGTCTTTTATGGATCCGACAGAAATCAGCTTTCTGGAATTATCCGAAGACCCGGTTCCAAACTTTCGTGCCTTAAGCGAGAATTTTACATCCGGCTATCTGACCGTACCCGTTGTCGGCGCCGGAACCGCCAATTCCGAATTTGAAGTGCTTACCGGCATGAACCTGCGGTTTTTCGGGACCGGCGAATACCCGTATAAAACGATCTTAAAAGAAACAGACTGTGAAAGCATTGCTTCCGATCTCTCAGCAATCGGTTATGGTACGCACGTCGTACACAACAACGGCGGAAATTTTTACAGCCGTGCGAACGCGTTTTCCCAGTTTGGATTTGATACCTTTACGAGCAAAGAGCTGATGAACATTCAGGAATATACCCCGCTTGGTTCCTGGCCAACCGACAATATCCTGATCAACGAGACTAAAAAAGCGCTGGATTCCACGCCAGACCAGTCCGACTTTGTCTATACCATTACCGTACAGGGCCACGGCAGCTATCCGGAAGAAAAAGTGATCCAGAACCCTGCCATCCGTGTAACCGGCGCTGAGACAGAAGAAAAAAATAACCAGTGGGAATACTATGTCAATCAGATCCACGAGGTAGACAAATTTATTAAAAACCTGACCGACATGCTTTCCGAACGGGAAGAAGATACGATTCTGGTCCTGTTCGGCGACCATCTGCCAACGATGGGTCTTTCCGACGATGATGTAAAATCCGGCGATATTTTCAAGACAAAATACGCAACATGGAACAACTTTGGTCTGAAACAAAAGGACGCCGATCTGGCTGCTTACCAGCTGTTAGCCTACACTACCGAACAGGCCGGCCTTCATGAGGGAACGATTTTTACCTACCATCAGGCCAGTGCGTATGATACCGGCAATGAACAGTACCAGAACAATCTGGAAAATCTGCAGTACGATATTCTCTATGGAGAACGCTACTGCTACGATGGAATCGATAAATATCCGGCATCCGACCTTCAGATGGGCGTAGACAGGACGCATATTTCCCGCTATGAGAAAAATGCCGACGGCAGCTTATCTGTATACGGCGATCATTTTACCAACTGGAGCCGCATTTATGTCAATGATGAAAAGATGTCTACCTCTTTTGTATCAGACCGTCATGTGATCCTGCCCGCAGAATCAGCCGCAGAGCTGGAAAACGGCGATATCCTGAAAGTATGTCAGGTGGGTTCCAGCAGCACAATCTTCCGTACGACTGAAAACACAATCATTTATCAGAATGCAGATGAAATGGCAGCAGAATAATACAACAGCATATTATGAAAACAGGACGTGACAGTTTCATGTCCTGTTTTCCGTATCCACAGATAAGGAACTCATGAGCACATTCCTGCCTTTCGCTCACATACTTCCCTGCCCGATCGTCCCATCCCGGTACGCTTCCAGTAATTTTTTCAGTCCTTCGATATCTTCTAATATTTTCTTCCCATTATCTGTATGCTTTACCATCAGACGCTCTTTCTCCGTCTCTACCAGTTCGCTTTCCGACTCGATATCTTTATTTTCCCGCAGCGCGGTATATACGCTCTCAAACGGCTGATGCGCCTTGATGCGGATGCCATGCGAGTTATATATTAACGTATAACCGGCAATTCCGGTCGTCTTATGATAGCTGCGGCAAAATCCACCGTCAATGACCATCAGTTTGCCATTCGCCCGTACCGGCATTTCTCCTTCTCCGGTGCGTACCGGTGTATGACCATTAATAATATGTGAAAACGAGGAATACAATCCAAACTCACGCAGGATCATATTGCACGTTTTTTCTGTCTGATAAAATTTGTAATACGGATCGGACTCTTCTTTCCAGACAGACTGGTCTGCAATATAGCTGCGCTCAAACGTCTTAATATTCCGCCCGCACAGCGGAGACTTCCTGCCGCACCACAAATACCACATAAAATCCAGATCACTCTGCCTGCGGCCCGATAAGTAAGCCCGCCTGCTTGTCTTATCCGCATATTCCAGATAAGCCCGCCCTTTATACATCCTTCCGTCAATGCAGATCCCTTCAAAATTTCCTTCCTGATCCAGCGGAATGCAGCCGTGATACAGCAGATTTCCATTAAATGTCTTATACATGCCGCCCTTTTTATACAAAAACCGGATATGCTCATTCAGCCTTCTGCTGTTTACAAAAGCCATGCAAAGCTCATCCATAATCTCTTCTTCTTCATCAGAGAGCTGATACACATGCTCCGGATCAATCGTCGGAAACTCCGTTTCTTTTAAAGTATACGTCTTTCCTTCCAGTTCAATCGTGTGATTTTCCCAGTTTATCCGGTGCAGCAGCCTGCGGTCATCCATTTCATACTCCGGATGTCTGGCGATCACTTCTCCTTCCAGCTTAAACAGCATGACCGTAACCGCCTTTACAGCGGCCTGCATCGGTTCGATATCCGGATACAGCTTTTCCGAATACAGCGTCAGCCTGCGCAGACTGATCCCATAGCTGTTTTCCAGTATTTCCGTATTGTTATATTTCAGATTATTTCGTACGACATTTGCGATGCACGCCTTACTCCCCGCAGCGGCTCCCATCCATAAGATATCGTGGTTGCCCCATTCAATATCCAGAGAATGATACTTCATCAGCAAATCCAGAATCTGGTCCGCACAGGCGCCCCTGTCAAAAATATCCCCTACAATATGCAGCCGGTCTACCGCCAGCCGCTTTATGAGATCCGCCAGCGCTACGATAAACTCATCCGCGTTATCCAGCTCAATAATCGTTGTTAAAATCTCACGGTGATAAATGACCTGATTATCATCCTCGTCTTTTTGCACATGCAGCAGCTCATCAATAATATACGCAAATTCCTCCGGCATCGCTTTTCGTACTTTGGAACGCGTATATTTGGATGATAACGTCTTTGCGATTTCGATCAGTTCGGACAAAATCTCCCGATACCATTCCCGCAGATTGATCATTTCCTTTTTGATCAGCTCCAGCTTTTCGCGCGGATAATAAATGAGTGTACAAATCTGCTCCCGCTCCGCATCCGACAGCTTTTCTTCAAACAGCATGTCCACTTTCTCACGAATAACACCAGAACAATTATTCAGAATGTGGTAAAACGCCTCATACTCCCCATGCAGATCGCTCATAAAATGTTCTGTACCCTTTGGCAGATTTAAAATCGCATTCAGATTGATAATTTCCCGGCACACAGCCTGAATCGTAGGATATTTTTCTGCCAGCAGCATTAAATATTTTTCCTGATCCAATTCCATACTTCCCCCTGTTCCTGTCTGTCCGCTGTCATGCACCAGACAAATCTGTGTTTACATACAAAATAGTAGTATTATTATAACAAATTCCGCCTGAAATGCCAATTCTTTTTCGAAAGCCCTTTATTCAATATAAAATTCCCCCATATCATCCAGCCGCAGACAGGCCAGTCTGTTTCCTTTTAGAAACGGATACGCGCATCCACAGTCTATATCTGTAACCTGATGATACCTGCAGATGCCCGAACCTCTGGTAAATCTCTGTACCGGAACATGACCAACGATATACTGCATGTTTTTATCCAGCTTTTTCCGGTTAAAATGATAGTCTCCTTTTCGAAATACAGATTTCCACACGACAGACTCTGCCATTTCTACCGGTACATCCTGAAAGCCATAATAATCAGATTCCAGAACCGGCAATGTAGAAGAATGGCTTAAATGATACCGGACTCCATGTACATCCAGCACCCGGATCAGTGTACTGTTTTTAATCATATGCAGGATCTGTCTCTTTCCTTCATCATCCAGTGCCTGAAACGCCTGAAACGTTATGGCGCCTCCATTATTCTGCGAACACCAGATACTCTTCCAATATTCATTTGTCACAAATTCATCCCCGTTCACAGCAATCGAATCATATAAAAATAATTCGTGATTTCCTAAAAACAACTCGACGTTATCCCTGCGCGCTATATCCTGCAGGACCGTTAACCCATCCGGATTCCGGTCTATGACATCTCCCAGCACAAACAACGTATCCTCCGCCGACAGCTGAATCGTTTCCAGCAGCTTCAGATACCTGTCATATCTTCCATGAATATCTGAACAGACATAATATGCCATAACACTGTTTCCTTCCTTCTATCCTTTATTATTTACATATACCTTTAAAATTATAACGTAAGCATCAGAAACTGTAAAGAAAAAAGCAATTGACGAACATACAGAATCATGTTAAGGTGTAATTATCCTGACAGCCGGCAGTTAACAGTCCCTGCTTAACGGAAAAGTTATATCTATCATAAAGAAAGAGGTGAACACCCGTGATTTACAACGATTTTCAAGACCTGAAGTTGTCAGCGCTTGGTTTCGGCGCCATGCGTCTGCCTTCTGTCAACGACAATTCCTCTGAGATTGACGAGGCCGCTGTCGAAAAAATGGTCGCCTATGCGATGGAGCACGGCATCAATTACTACGATACTGCCTGGGGCTACCATGAGGGCCATTCGGAAACCGTGATGGGCCGCATTCTTGGCAAATATCCGCGTGACAGCTATTATCTGGCGACAAAATTTCCAGGCTATGATCTTTCCAATATGGATCAGGTGGAATCTATATTTGAACAGCAGCTTAAAAAATGCGGCACAGACCATTTTGATTTTTATTTGTTCCATAATGTGTGTGAAATGAACATCGACGCATATCTGGATCCTAAATATGGCATTTTCGATTATCTGATGAAGCAAAAAGAAAATGGCCGTATCCGTCATCTTGGATTCTCCGCACATGGCAGCTGTGAGATTATGAAGCGGTTTTTAGACGCATATGGCAGTCATATGGAATTTGCCCAGATTCAGTTAAACTGGATTGACTGGACTTTCCAAAATGCCAGAGAAAAGACTGAGCTGTTACACGCATATCATATCCCGATCTGGGTTATGGAGCCTTTGCGTGGTGGCAGACTGGCCTCCATATCCGGCGAGGCGCAGGAAACACTTCATGCCCTGCGTCCGGACGAAGATATCCCGGCATGGGCGTTCCGTTTCCTGCAGGGCATCGATGGTGTCACAATGATTCTGTCCGGTATGTCCAGCCTGGAACAGATGCAGAACAATATACATACTTTTGAAACAGACAAAAAGTTAAATGAACAGGAACAAAAAGCGCTGCTTGGCATTGCAGACCAGATGATACAAAGCATCCTGCCTTGTACCGCCTGCCGCTACTGTACTGCCCACTGCCCGAAAGGACTGGATATTCCTTCCCTGCTCAGCCTTTACAATGAACATTGCTTTACCGGAGGAGGATTTATCGCGCCAATGGCCCTTATGGCCGTACCAGAAGATAAACAGCCATCCGCCTGCATCGGCTGCCGCAGCTGCGAAGCTGTCTGTCCACAGCAGATTAAAATATCCGAGGCTATGGCAGATTTCAATGCAAAACTGCAAAGTTCTTCCTTTTAATATCTGATCCTTTATTTTTTAAGCCCTTGTGTAAGACATGCATCTGTCATACACAAGGGCTCTTATATTAAATCCTGTTTTATTCTATAGCAGCTGTGAAAATGATTTTTATATTTTCTTTAGTTCCCACGAAAATGAATTTAACTCTCTATTTCCCGAATCAGATTTACCATTTCAAT
>CANTHI010000204.1 GCA_947653505.1 uncultured Eubacterium sp. | reverse complement strand
TACAGCGTAATGCATGTGCAATTTTTTCATGTTCTCCAGGCAATGAATATTCAACCTCTACCTGTTTTCTTTGTTCCCATGACATTTTGTGTTCAGTAAATGCTGAAAAAAACTGATTTATCGGGCTAAATAAATATCGAAAATGGTCAGCACAATCTTCTTCATCAGAGTAATAATCAATGATATCACTTGTGTCCTCTGTTGATAGACCTATCCATGAAAGAAAATAATCGTCCCTATCAATTACATTCAGAGAATTAATTACACTTTCGACAATCTTACTATTGTCTGTAAGAACAACAATATTTAATGAACGTCCGCAGCTGAAAGCCGCCGAAATGATCTTTTCAAAAATATTTGAAAGTTCTCTTCCGCCCCGCTTAAAAACATTTTTTCCTTTTCTGAAATCACTGACAAAAGGAATATATTCAGGAATTCTGCATGCTTCGCTTCTATATTTTTGTTCCGTTTGAAAAAGAGAGTACTCAAATTGCAGGTATTCACCAAATTGTATCCACGATGTTTTTCCACGGTTAACCACAACTGTTGGACGACTGTCCAAAGATACAATATCTTTGTTGTATCGATTATGATTTACAGAAGACAAAAATCCACCCTGATCTGAACATCCATCCAAATCAACTACAATATCCCAATACAAATTGGAAACTGCTGATAAATCATCAAGATTGACATCATGCACCGTATCAATAATCAAGATTGTAGTATAATCTTCAAAATTAAAATCACAAGGAGATGATAGAAATCCGTCATAGGAAAAAAGAGTCTGAGCCTCAAACTTCGGAAGATTATTTTCTTCTGCCCCATCAAGAAAAATCATCATCTGACGAATAGAATTATAAGCCCGAATCGCCCCCAGACACTCAACTTTTTCAAATGCATGTGTAGAACGGTTTCTTGCTTCCTTTTTTGAAAAAATTGATTTTAAATCAAAATGATAGATCTCATTTTCATCTTTAAGGATTTTAGTTACTGCCTCCACCATGTCAACGGTCTTCCAAACATATCTCATCCAAGAACACCATGGCTCATCCGGTTTTTTGCTTTCCACCTTTTGATCAATGCCGTGTTTTGCCCAGAAATTATTTGAAGGACCCTAAGAATATTTTGACATAATAATCCTCATGAGAACTTCGGCGATATTAAAATAGGATACCTTTGCGATATACTCATCTGTAAACTCTGAAAAAAAATTTATATCAATGGATTTTTCTTTTAAGTCTTTATGCATTATCGAATATCCCATCTCCTGTTTTAACATAATTGAATACTTTTCATAATTATCACAATACCACTTATGGATCCGAGAAATTGTTTTCTGCAAAGTCTCTCTTTCATTCACATATTCACCTATCATAATATCATCACAAAATTTAACCATACTGTTTACCCTCATCCTTTCCTTATCATCACTAATTATTCTATTTACTGTTAATCTTTCCGTTTCTTATACAATGGTATAGATCATCACTATCACATACTATCCTTTCCTTGAGTCCACACCTCAATCTACAATCAAAATAAACCTACATACCTCTATTTTGTTCTTCAAATTCTGTATAATCTGATGCATTCTAAATCTATTTTCTTACTAATCTATAATTCCGCATAATTTTTCGACTTACGTAAGAATCCGCTTAAATACTGGATTTTTCAATACATGATGTAAGTCCAATAGATTTTACTTACACCATATGCTTTCTGCGTACGTAATTTTCTGGAATCCAGTATTTACAAGTGTTTTCTGCAACGAAATCATATGTAAGTAGAATTTGTATGCGGAACTATAGCTAATTATACTATATTTGTATCACCTCCACAATATTTTTTATTTCATTCACAAAAAAGTGATATCAGCTGAAATAAAGAATATATAATATACTTTTTATTTCAAATAATATCACTTTTTGACAATATATCCTATTTTTCGACACGGTTATCCCTTCGTCCGCATAGCCACAATGTAACATTTTATATAATTTTCTGCCTAAGCCCGCTCCTTCGCAAGAAATTCCTTTTTGTACCTCTCCCAGCTTTCATACACTTCCCTGTCTGTCCTGCAATGATACTGGTTTCTGATATCTTCCACAATCTGATACAGTGGCTGGTGATTTCCGAATGCGTACGCCAGCAGATCTCCGGGTATCTGTATCTCTTCCCAGTCTTCTTCCGGTATGAGCCGTTTCAGGGTTGTGATCAGCCGTTCTATTTCCGGAAGATACAGAGCGGTTATTTTACTAATATAAAGAACTGCATCTGCCTTGCGGTAAATATGGGAATCATCGTTTCTGTCTTTTAGCATCGCAAACCACACAGCATCGTCGGACAGCAGTTCCTGTGCCGCAGCCAGTTTCAAAATTTCTCTTGGAGATCCTGTCTTCGCTTCGTAAATGGCGAGTTCTTCGTACAAATATGTTTTTAGTGTTTTCCATGACAGCTCAAACAATCTGTCAAAATCTGCCGTGGTTGCTGAAATATTTTTATCTGATAAATCTGCAGCATCCAGATAGCGGGTCAGGGATGTATACTGCCGTTTCATCTGTTCAAATTTTTTCATAAATCAGTACACCATCCTTCCTGATCTCCTCGCGCAGAGCATCTGACACACAAAAGCTTTCCATATCGACGATATCAAAACGAAGCAGTGTCGGGATCTGTTCCTCTAAGCTTTCCTGAAAATCCAGATACCTGACGGCATCGTGAATGCCCCAGACCGCCAGATCAATGTCGCTGCGACTGTGATGATCTCCTCTTGCGCGCGAACCAAACAACACTATTTTTTCTACGTGATACTGCCCTGCCAGGGTGCGTATTATTTTTAAGATTGCCGGATCAACGTTCATCGCCTGCTTCTCCCATCTGCAGCAATTCCATCATCTGCCCGTCATATTCATCCAGCACTTTATATTCTTTTATCATTTTTATTAAGTAAGCTTCCTGCTCATTCTGTGGTTCATATGTATCCAGATATGGCTGCAGCCATTCATACAGCTCTTTGGGATGCAGGGATGGATCTGGTTTTTGTCCCGTCAGTGCACAGAGCCGTCCTGCCGCATAATAAAACTCATAATTGCCCATCAGAATGGAGGCCTGTATCTTACATTTAATATCTATACTCTGTTTTGCCAGTAATACTTCCATAATAAAGTCCTCTGTCTGTCCGGAGTTGTCAGCGAAAGAACTGTCAGCCCCTGATGGAGTATACGTATACTCTGTCAGGAACTGTGCAGAAATAACTTATGCAGGAGAAAAAGACAGGCAAATTGTATTAATTATTTTGCACAGTTCCTTACTTTATGCTCCGCTATCGTATCCATTGATAAAGTAAAACAGACAGCCACACATTTTTCCAACCGCGATCGCCGCGAGCATCCATTCGATCCCGATTTTCAGCTTCATTCTGCGATACATAATCGGATAGGCGTTGATAATTTCCGCCAGTGCGACTGCCATACATCCTACAAAAATGCCGGCGCTCAGGCCGAATAACGCTAAAAAAATATGTCCGGCCGGAAACCGCAGCTGTGAAAAAACGGACAGAATATTGCCTGCAATTCCACCCAGTATCGTGGCATTCTCATAAGTGATGATATGACTGGCTGTTTTGGACTTACCCGCCATCTGCGGGATAATTCCCAGCTTTACGGCAATGGCAAAACTGCCGGACGCTACCGAAAGCCCGCAGGCAAGTCCGAGAAATCCCAGAAATACATGATTAATCCACATCAATGCTCTTCCCTTCTCTGCTGACGCTTTCTATAAACGTAGTATCTATATCCTGCTCGTATTTACGCATCTCTACCTGAATCGGCGTCGGATCATGCGTCACCTTTTTCCTGCCAATATGGTTGTAAAAGATCGTAATCCCGACCGGCATGCCGATGGCGTAAAAGATCTCTATTTCTGTCACCCCGTCCGACTTTCTGCCAATAACCTGTTCATAAAGCTGTGAAAATACATCCGCCACTCCTACGTCATTGTTAAACGTCATAATCGTAAACGCCGCGCCAAAAAAAATCACCACACAAAGCAGAACTGTTTTTACAAGCTCCAGTGCTTTATGCTCTACGACGCCTGCCTTGCATTCCAGTATAAAGTCCGATTCTCCAATATTTTGCACTTCCAGCTGCGGATAGTCTTCATGAATCTGCTGGATAATATTTAAAACAGAAAATACCTGCATACGGTGCTTTTTCTGCTTTGCAGTATCTTTTTCCTGAAACGTATAGATTTTCTTTTGTCTGAGCTGGCGTAATACCGCCTCATTCGTACATTCCATTGATGCGATATCCTGCAAATGCACCTGAACGTCCTGTACGACAACATTCTGATCAATTTTTAAATAAAGCGTATCTGGCGCTGCCATCGTAATCTGCTCCTTTTTCTATCTGATTCTGAATCTGTTCCAATTACACTGTGGAGTATGATTTCTGATGGAATAGCCGCTCTATTTCTACTGTCCGGTACGCCTGGTCTGATACTTCCTCCGGGATGTGGCCTGCCGCTTCTGATGCTTCTTTTGTGGTCAGGCCTGCCGCTTCTGATACTTCTTTTGTGGTCTGGCCTGCCGCTTCTGATGTTTCTTTTGTGGTCTGGCCTGTCTCTGCCGATGTTTCTTTTATGATGTCACCTGACTGTCCGGCTGTTTCTTTTACAGAACATGAAAGCGTTGCACCCGCATATTCAAATGCCTGGATTACTTCAGTTTCCTCTGTTTCGTCTATATTTTCTATTGTTTCTATATTCTCTATTGTTTCTATATTCTCTATTGTTTCTGTATTTTCTATTGTCTCTGCTTCAATCGTTTCTGCTGTTTCAATTGTTTCTGATGCTTCATTTGTTTCTGATGCTCCGGTCGTTTCTGCTGCTTCAATTATTTCTACAGTTTCTGCCGCATCGTTTGCTTCTTCACCTTTTGTCTGCGCTGTCTCAAAAAACTGCTGTCCGGTCTGCATGAGCGGCTTTGCCATCGTTTTGTGCAGCTTTTTCGTTATCATTCCGTATAACCCGCCGTCCGGCTCAGGAGAACTGTGGTCCATTCTGTTTACAAAAGTCCCCTTCTGCGGTCCTTCTTCGGTCTGATAAAACGTCGTATAATAGTATACGCCGCCTGCTACGGCAATTGCTAAAACAACAATGAGACACATTCTGTAAATAAATCTGCCCATTTTCATTCCCTCACTTTCCAGTTATCGTGTTATTCTGGCCTTTATTTACAGATAGTATGTCCCTGTTTTTTTATTCTATGCCATTTATGCAATTTTATTTTTCTGAATGGAATACGGTTTCTAAATTATTTTCCGACAGCTTCCAGACAGGATATAATCCGGTCAAAGATGATCTGTGCTACTTCATCCTTGCTCATTTTGGGAAGCGCGCACGTATTGTCTCTGGTAAGAATGGTAATGACATTGGTGTCTGTGCCAAATCCCGCGCCTTCCTCCCGCAGATTGTTCGCGATGATCATATCCAGATTTTTTTTCTCCAGTTTTTCTCTCGAATGTTCCAGCATATGCTCAGTCTCCATAGAAAAACCGCATAAAAACTGACCGCGTCTGCGTCCGGACATACTTCCTAAAATATCCTTTGTCCGTTCTATCTGCAGAATGCCTGTCACATCTGTTTTTTTTATCTTTTCCGCCGCCATACGCACCGGACGGTAATCTGCGACCGCTGCCGACATGACGACAATGTCCTGACTGTCAAAATGAGCGTCGACCGCCTCATACATTTCCTGTGCCGTAGTCACACGGATCACCTGTGCATGCAGCGGAGGCGGCAGTATTACAGGACCTGTCACAAGAACGACCTCTGCGCCCCTGCGGACCGCATTTTTTGCCAGTGCATATCCCATTTTTCCGGTAGAATGGTTCGTCAGAAAGCGTACCGGATCCAGAGGTTCTCTTGTAGGTCCGGCTGTAATCAGCACTTTTTTACCTGCCAGATCCTTCTGGAAAGCTGCCTCATACAGAATGTATTCCAGCAGCTCCTCTGCCTGCGGCATTTTTCCTTTTCCGGTATCTCCACAGGCAAGAAAACCGCTGTCGGGTTCTATGATGTGATAGCCATACGCGCGGAGCTTTTCGATGTTCGCCTGCGTTGCCGGATGCTCCAGCATATTCGTATTCATTGCAGGTACGATATATACCGGAGCCGTAACTGCCAGCATTGTCGCAGACAGCATGTCATCCGCTATCCCGCCAGCCAGCTTAGCGATCATATTTGCCGTTGCGGGAGCGATCATGACAACATCAGCTTCCTGCGCCATCGCGATATGCGCTACCTGATAACCGCTGTCGCGGTCAAATACATCGTCGACTACTTTATTGCCCGTCAGCGCCTCAAAAACAACCGGTGAAATGATCTTTTGCGCATTCTGAGTCATAATGACATGTACATCTGCGTGCAGCTTTACAAGCATACTGGCCAGATTTGCCGTTTTATAGGCCGCAATCCCTCCTGTTATGCCCAGCAGTATCCTTTTTCGCGTTAGCATTTTCTGCCTCCTATATTTCCAGCGGTATTTTCTTATCCGTATATAAGATATGATTAATCAGCCATCCTAACAAAAATTCAATCAGGCTCTCCAGATATACCTTTGGATCTCCATCCACCTCATCCATGTCGACATTTTCCAGCCTGTCGATAAACGACTCATGCGCCCGCCGCTGTGCCGGAAGTCCCTCATAATGAATCCGCTCCATATAGTCCTCTTCATCTTTAAAATGCCGCTGTGTATACTCCTTAAGCTCCTGCAGAATGCCTGTGATTTCATCATAACCGTTTCCATATATGAAATCATTGTGCAGATATTTGTTTGCCCTGTCCGTAATGGCAAACAGTTGCTTATGCTCTTCATCTACGAATGTAATACCGGTGCGGTACTC
>CANTHI010000203.1 GCA_947653505.1 uncultured Eubacterium sp. | reverse complement strand
GTCCAATAAGTCGGAAAAGTTAGAAAAAGCGAAGAAATGAAAAAGGCGGCAGGGAGAGAGCTCTGCCGTCTTGTCAATCAGATTTTAGGAGGCAACACGATGAAATTTGTAATCGAACATTTATCAAAGAACTTTGAGAAAAAGGAAGTTCTGTCTGTTTTGGGCTGCTCCATAGAAAACCTCCTTATTTTGTTTTTTTCGGAGATTTTCCTCCTGCTTTTAGAAAATCTCCTGCTTATTGGGATCAAAGCACGAATTTTCTGAAAAGCAAAGGACCGGTACCTTTATACGGACATGCCATAGAAATATTGGAACCGTCTGTTCCAATACTACTATGAAAGCTATAATGAAAGCTACTATGAAAGCTGCTATGAAAGCTACAATGAAACCTGCAATAAAACTTTAGAAAATATGCCCTGCGGGGCAAATCATGCTTTTATTTATTTTAGCACAGCCGGGAGGGAAAACGCAATCAGATTTTTAAATATTAAGCACTGTTTTATCAGCCGAAGATTCCCACAATCCCCTTGTGTTCCACGTCCGTATGCAGTATAATCGGATAAGATAAGAGAATCGTGATTCTAAACACAAGGAGGAAGACAGTTCATGTACCATTGTCAGATACATTTTTATTTATCAGGCGTACAGTGCAGGGCATTTGATATCATAAAAAACGCTGTTCCGTTCGAACAGTTTACCCATTATTATACATGGAGCGAAAGCCTCCGGCCGGAGGCTGCGGCGGCATCCGACGTGATCGTGGCAAATCTGGAAGGTCTGGATGCCAAAAAAGCGGTGCGTGAGCTTCTTTCTGTCAGGCGTGCCGGCGCGGAGCTGATTCTGATACTGGAAAAAAGCCAGATAGATGGAATAACGGAGTATTTTGGTGAAATTACGGACCTGTGGACGGTGCCGTTGTCGGAAGAAGAGATCTGCTTTCATTTTGAGCGGTGGCGTCAGGGATATAAAATGAGTAAGGACTTCTGGCAGACCAGTCAGTTTCTGGAAACGACGATCAATCATGTGCCGAATCTCGTCTGGTATAAAAATAAGGAAGGAATCCATGAAAAAGTAAACGACAGCTTCTGTCAGACGGTAGGAAAGACAAAGCAGCAGGTGGAAGGGCGCGGACATGCGTATATCTGGGATGTGGAGCATGACGATCCGGCGTGCATTGAGTCTGAGCAGGAGGTCATGAACAGCCGCAGTACGGTAGTCTCAGAGGAGCTGGTGCAGACCGGGGCGGGAGTGCGTACGCTGATGACTTATAAGTCTCCATTGTATGATCTGGATGGCAGTGTGATGGGCACGGTTGGCGTTGCGATCGATGTGACGCAGGAGCGGGTGTATGAGCAGGAGATCGTACAAAAGAATCAGACGCTGGAGAAGATTTTTACGACGATAGACTGCGGGGTGATCCGGCATACGTCTGATGGCAGCCGTGTGCTGAGCATTAACCGTGCGGCGCTTAAAATACTTGGGTATGAGTCGCTGGAAGAGATGGAGGCAGAAGGCTTTCAAAATGTCGCAGGTTCCATTGTGGAAGAAGACAGGGAGCGGCTGGTCCGTTGTATGCAGAGTCTGGAAAAGGAAGGCGACAGCATCAGCACGGAATACCGCGTCAGACATAAAAACGGGGAAATTCTGCATATTATGGGAAATGTGAAGCTGTTAATGGAAAACGGGGAGATGTTTTACCAGCGGTTTCTGCTGGACTGCACCGCGCAAAAGCTTCAGGAAAAGAAAAAAGAAAGACGTCAGACCGAGCTGGCGCAGGCGCTGACGGTGGATTATAATATCGTCTGCTTTTTCAATCTGAATACGGACAAGGGTGTTCCAATACGCAGCGATGGCCGGGATGCGGGTGCGTTTACGGCGGATCCGAATGGGAATATTTATTTCCGTCAGAGTATGGAACGGTACATACAGGCGGTTGTGCATCCTGAAGATCAGGAAAAGCTGCGGCAGTTTCTGGAGGTGGACGATTTGCGGCAGAAGCTGGCAGGGCATGGCGTGCAGCATATGAATTACCGTGCGTCTGACGGCGGGGAGACGTGTTATTATCAGATGAAGGCGGTGCGGACCGGAAGCTGGCAGAGACAGTGCGGGATCGTGATCGGTCTGCGCAGTGTGGATGTTGAGATCCGCAGGGAGATGGAGCAGAAAAATCTGCTGGAAACCGCGCTGATGCAGGCAAACCGGGCGAGCAGGGCAAAGAGTGTCTTTTTGTCCAATATGTCTCATGATATCCGTACGCCGATGAATGCCATTGTCGGATTTACGGCGCTTGCAATCGCGCATATCGACCGTAGGGAACAGGTGGAGGAGTATCTGAAAAAGATTATGACGTCCGGAAACCATCTGCTGAGTCTGATTAATGATGTACTGGATATGAGCCGGATTGAAAGCGGCCGGATGCATTTAGATGAAAAGCCGTGCAGTCTGCCGGATATCCTGTATGGGCTGCGCAATATCCTGCAGGCGGATATCCATGCCAAACGGCTGGATCTGTATATGGACGCGGTAAATATTGTGGATGAGGATATCTATTGCGACAAGCTGCGGCTGAATCAGGTGCTGCTCAATCTTTTGAGCAATGCGGTCAAATATACAGGGGCGGGCGGTATGATCAGTATGCGGATTACGGAAAGACCTGCATCCAGTGAAGGATACGCGGATTTTGAATTTTCGATCCGGGATACCGGATTTGGAATGAGTGAGGAATTTGTGGCGCATATTTTTGAACCGTTCGAACGGGAAAAAAATAGTACGATCAGCGGTATTCAGGGAACCGGGCTCGGGATGGCGATTACGAAAAACATTGTGGACCTGATGAACGGTACGATTGCGGTAGAAAGCGAACCGGGCAGAGGCACCGAGGTAACGGTCTGCTTTACGTTCCGTCTGCATAACGGGGAAAAACTGCCGCAGGATATTCCAAAGCTGAAAAACTGCAGGGCGCTTGTAATCGATGATGATTTTAATACATGTGACAGCGTGACCTATATGCTGGGCCAGATCGGGATGCGCGCGGAATGGACGCTCTCCGGAAAAGAAGCGCTGCTGCGCACGCATCAGGCGGTTACACGAGGGGATATTTATACGGTCTATGTCATTGACTGGATGCTGCCGGATATGAACGGGATCGAGGTCACGCGCAGAATCCGTAAGGAAATGGGAGACGAGGTGCCGATCATCCTGCTGACTGCCTATGACTGGTCCGATATTGAAGAAGAAGCAAAAGAAGCGGGTATTTCGGCGTTTTGCAGTAAACCGCTGTTTTTGTCCGAGCTGCGTGGGTGTCTGCATGAAATCGTAGAGGCAGGGGAGAGCAGGAAATCGGAAAACGAAAAAGAACCAGCCATGCATCATGCTGGACGGATTCTGCTGGCTGAAGACAATGAAATCAATCAGGAGATTGCGGCAGCCATATTAAGCGACGCAGGATTTACAACAGAAATTGCAGGAAACGGACAGATTGCGTTAAATATGCTGAAAAATTCTTATCCGGGGTATTACAATCTGGTACTGATGGATGTGCAGATGCCGGTGATGGATGGATATGAGGCGACAAAAGCGATACGTGCGCTACAGAATCAGGAGCTTGCTTCGATACCGATTCTGGCTATGACGGCGAACGCGTTTGAAGAAGACAGACAGCAGGCGCTGGAGTGCGGGATGAACGGACATCTGGCAAAACCGATTGATGTGGAAGTGCTGCTGGAGACATTGGACAGGATTTTGTCATAGTTATAAATAAGAGGGCAGTTCAGATAAAAGCAGCCATCTGATAAAAGGATATAATTCATGGTATTTAGGAAAAAAGAAAAAACGAAGCAATCAGGCGGTAGTAAAGCTCTTATAGTAACTATTCTGCTTATTTTCTGTATTCTGGGCAGTGTTGTATTTTATGTAGAGAGAATGATTTCTGCACAGATGTCAGAAGCGGCGGTTGAGAACCTGAGTGAAAACTTGGAGATGCTCAAGGGTACCATACAGGCAATTCTATATAAGGAAGCAGAGTTTCAGAGCATGCTGGCGGATGAAATCGCCCTGCTGGAACGGCCGGAAGACTTTATTCATTCTGAGCATATTAATAAAACGATGGTAAAGCTGTCGCTGATTCCGGAGGGAAAGCGGACCGGCCTGTCCAGTACGGGAGAGGAATTTTGTGAGGATACGCTTGATTTTTCGGCTGGAAATCTGGTCGAAGGGCTGCCGGTTTCCGGGGCTTATGTCAATGGCATGGGAACCTGGGCATATACGATGAAATGCCCGGTGTATAAGGATGGCAGACAGGTGGCGATGCTGTATGTGGAATATATTTTCGACACCTTTGACGAAGCGCTTCCGGATAAATTTTATAACAGGAATGCGCTGCTGTATGTGATGGATTCAAAAAGCGGGCGGTTTGTGCTAAAGCCTAAAGGCGTGGATGAGCGGGAAGCAGGCAGTCTGGATCTGGATGATTTTTATCGTGCAAACCGGATTCTGGAGCCGGAGATACAAAAGGAAGTGAAAGATGGCATTCGGGCAGGCAATGATCTGATGTTTTACCATGATGTACTTGGGAAAGAATCTCTCATATATATGTGGGCTGTAAACAATGCGTCGTTGTATCTGATCGGATATGTGCCGGTGGCGGCGGTTCAGAAGGAAGGGGATGCGGTCAATCAGAATATTTTTATTGTAATCTTTGTGACGCTGGCTGCGTTTGTCATCTGCTGTCTGTTGTATTATTTTAATGAGAGGGTGCAAAACAAAATCCGTCTGGAGCGGGAAAAAGAACGTGAGATTCATAACCGGCAGCTGACCGAAGCGCTGCAGACGGCGCAGATTGCAAGCCGGTCCAAGACGACATTTTTGTCCAATATGTCCCACGATATCCGTACGCCAATGAACGCGATTTTAGGATTTACAATTCTGCTGGCCAAAGATGCGGAATATCCGGATAAGGTACGGGAGTATACGAAAAAAATTACTTCATCCGGACAGCATCTGCTGAGTCTGATTAATGATGTGCTGGACGTTTCCAAGATTGAGAGCGGCAAGGTTGTCCTCTCGCTCGGAGAGTTTACGTTAAACAGCATGATCTCTTCGGTCGATGCGATTATCCGTCCGATGGCAAAGGAAAAAGGGCAGAAATTTGACGTTGTCGTAACCGGAATCCGGCACGAATGTCTGATCGGGGATGAGACAAGGCTGAATCAGGTGCTGATCAACCTTTTGTCAAATTCGGTAAAGTATACACAGGAAGGCGGGACGATCTGGCTGCGCCTGATTGGACTGGAACAGCGGTCCAGACAGTATGAGCATATCCGCATAGAAGTAGAGGATAACGGGTATGGAATGACGCCGGAATATCTGGAAGTTATTTTTGACGCGTTTACCAGAGCGGAAAACAGCACGACAAACAAAGTACAGGGAACCGGACTGGGAATGGCGATTACCAAAAATATTATCGAGCTGATGGGCGGTACGATTGAAGTGGCCAGTGAAGTGGATCACGGCACGATCTTTACAGCCGAGCTGGAGCTTCGCATCCCGGACGGACATTCCGATGAAACGTTCTGGCAGGAGAGCGGAATCGCGCGTATCCTTGCGGTAGATGATGACCGCGATACGTGCCGCAATATTGAGATCCTGATGCATGATGCCGGCGTACAGACCGACCTTGCATACAGCGGAGCGGAAGCAGTGGAAAAAGTAAAGCAGATGGTGGCAGAAAACCGCGGCTACGATGTGATTCTGCTGGACTGGAAAATGCCAGAAATGGATGGGATCGAGACGGCAGGACAGATCCGGGCTGTGACGACGCAGCAGATACCGGTCCTGTTTCTGACTGCCTGTGACTGGGAAGAGGCCGGGGAAGAGGCACGTGCGGCGGGAATCGATGGAGTTTTGCCAAAGCCGTTTTTCGTATCGGCCTTCAAGGAAAAAATCCAGCAGATCTTTACAAAACGCGGTACGATGCGGCAGCCGGAAGAGGAAGAAGCGCCCGCAGCAAACCTTCAGGGGCGGCATTTCCTGATCGCGGAGGACAATGAGATCAATTCCGAGATTTTGCTGGAGCTGCTGCACATTGACGGAGCCGATGGCGAAGTGGCAGAAAACGGCCAGCTGGCAGTCGAATGCTTTCAGTCCGCTAAACCAGGACATTTTGACGCGGTACTGATGGACGTTCAGATGCCGGTTATGAATGGCTATGAGGCGACAAAGAAAATCCGTGCACTGGAACGCGAAGATGCGAAAACCATTCCGGTCATTGCGATGACGGCAAACGCCTTTGCGGAAGACGTCAAAGATGCCAGAGACGCGGGGATGAACGATCATATCGCAAAACCGGTGGATATGGATGTGATCCGGAAAACACTTGGGAAATATTTATCATGATGAAAAGATATGAATTTGAACTGAGAAAGTATCAGCCAGAAAAGGAATGGGTTCGAAAAGATATGGATAGGAAAAGGAAAATGAAGAGGCTGGCAGCGCTGTTTCTGACCGGAGTGCTGTTTAGCGCGGCAGCGGCTTGCGGACAGAAAGACAAAGGAAAGGGTGAAAATCTGATAGACAATAACCAGAAGGAGGGAAGGACTGTTACGCTGTTCGGGCCGATGGGAAAGTCGGATCCGGATGCGAAGAACACGATACGCACGGCGCAGGAGCAGACAGTTCTGATGGCAGAAGATGCGCTCGGGATCAGGGTAGGTTTTAATACGTATACGGCGCAGAATTATCAGGAAAAAACCTACGATGAAGTATGTGTGGAGCGTGCGCGGGCTGGTCTGGATGATTTTTATCTGCTGAATCCGGATACGATCAAACTGCTTGGCGGGGAAGGTGAGCTGGCGGATTTATCCGGACTGGAGTCTGCGAAAAATCTGCGGGAGATTGTAAAAACGGCAAATACG
>CANTHI010000202.1 GCA_947653505.1 uncultured Eubacterium sp. | reverse complement strand
ATGGCGGCTTCATCGGACCGTCCGCACTTAATTCAATAGAAGAACCCTGCACAAATGCTCCGGCTGCCATAATCACATCACTGTCATACCCCGGCATTGCCCACGGTTCCGGTACAACATAGCTGTCAACCGGCGCCGCTGCCTGAATACCCTGACAAAATGCGATGACTCCTTCCGGTCTGCCGAATGTTACAGCCTGAATGATATCATGCCGGCTCTCGGACCCGTTCGGGAGCACAGAAAACCCCAGCTTTTCGTAGATATTAGCAGCAAATACAGCGCTCTTTAAGGCAGCGCCGGTTACTGCCGGCGCCAGGAAAAATCCCTGAAAAAAAGACTGCATAACGCCGAGCGTAGCCCCGACTTCTTTGCCAAGCCCCGGTGTTGTCATCCGATAGGCGGCACGCTGCACACATTCTTCACTCCCGGCAATATAACCTCCGATCGGAGCCAGGCCGCCGCCGGGATTCTTAATGAGCGATCCGACCACCATGTCCGCGCCCACATCTGACGGTTCGATTCGTTCCACAAATTCTCCGTAGCAGTTATCAACCATACAGATCACCTCTGGCTTTATGCGTTTTATAAATGCAATCAGTTCCTGGATTCTGGCAACGGACAAGGTGGGACGTGTCTGATACCCCTTAGAACGCTGGATTGTCACCAGCTTCGTCCTCTCATTGACTGCCTGTGCAAGGGAATCATAATCAAAGCTGCCATCCTCGAGCAGATCAACCTGCCGGTACGTAATTCCATATTCCGCAAGTGACCCCGCTGACGGCCGGATGCCGATCACCTCCTCTAAGGTGTCATACGGCCTGCCAACCGGCGACAGCAGTTCGTCTCCAGGTCTCAGATTGGCCGCCAGCGCTACACCGAGCGCATGCGTGCCGCAGGTGATCTGCGGGCGCACCAGCGCCGATTCTGTATGAAAGGTATCCGCATAAACCGCCTCCAATGTCTCACGCCCCAGGTCATTATATCCATATCCGCTCGTTGCCGCAAAATGAATATCACTGACCTTATTTTTCTGCATGGCGGCAAGAACTTTCAGCTGGTTATATTCTACTGTTTCATCAATCTGGACAAAACGTTCTTTCAGACTCTGTTCTACCTTATTTCCAAATGCCAATACATCTGCATCAATGCCCATTTTTTCGTACATATGTTCGATTTCTGTCATTTACTTTCCCTCTTATTCCTATATTTTTCTGCCGCCAAACAGATAACCATCGTACCACTCCCTGACGGCATTGTACTGGTCTGTAAATCCGTAGTATTCCAGCATCTGCCGGACCTCATCATCTGTAAAACCAAAATATTCCTGATAGCGTGCATCTTTTATTGTATATACGCTAAAATTATTAAATCCGGAAAAAATACTTTCTTTATTTTATTTCGATTTTTATTTTTCTGTTTTATTTTCCCCCAGTTTATGGTATTCTAACTAAAGACTTTTACACCCAACGAAAACAGAAAGCAGGTAATACAATGGAATTTCGTCCGTGCATAGACATTCACAACGGCAAGGTCAAGCAGATCGTCGGTGCGACTCTGTCTGACCACAATGCCCATGCAGAGGAAAATTTTGTAGCAAAGCAGGATGCAGCTTTTTACGCGCGGCTGTATCAGAAGGACCAGCTGCGCGGCGGACATATCATTATGCTGAATCCGCAGGGATCGGATTACTATGAAGCGGACCGTCTGCAGGCGCTTGCGGCGCTTGCGGCTTATCCGCAGGGATTACAGATCGGCGGCGGTATTACGCCAAAAAACGCGTGCCAGTTTCTGGATGCGGGAGCCAGCCATGTAATCGTCACTTCGTATGTGTTCCAGGATGGCAGCATCCGTTATGACCGTCTGCGGGCGCTTGCGGATACCGTCGGCAAAGAGCATCTGGTACTTGATTTAAGCTGCCGCAGGGCGGGGGACGCTTATTTTGTCGTGACGGACCGCTGGCAGAAGTTTACGAGGGAGGCTGTGACGCATGCGTTGCTGGATGAGCTGTCAGGCTACGCGGATGAATTTCTGATTCATGCGGCGGATGTGGAGGGCAAAGCGTCCGGTATTGAGACAGAGCTTGTAAAAATGCTTGGCAGCTGGGGAAAGATACCGGTGACGTATGCGGGAGGAGTCGCGGATTTTCATGATCTAGAGCTGCTGCGTTCGTATGGGCAGGACCGGCTGCATGTGACGATAGGAAGCGCGCTGGATCTGTTTGGCGGACCGATGGCTTATCAAAAAGTGCTGGAATATGTGAAAAAATAAAGGAAATACCAGAAAAGAAAGGGTTTCGAAAATGAATCATTATACAAAACAGGATATCCTGAATCTGGCGGAGGAAGAGGATATTGAGTTTATCAGGCTGCAGTTTACGGATGTGTCCGGGACGCTGAAAAATATAGCGATTACCAAATCCCAGCTCGTAAAAGCGCTGAATAACGAATGCATGTTTGACGGTTCTTCGATTCAGGGGTTTGCAAAAGTGGAGGCGTCGGATCTGTATCTGCATCCGGATCCGGATACGTTTGCCATCTTTCCGTGGAGGCCGCAGCAGGGAAAAGTGGCGCGTCTGATCTGTGATGTTTATCATGCGGACGGGACGCCGTTTGAAGGGGATCCGCGTTATATCCTGCGCAAAGCGGTAAAGGAAGCGCAGGATATGGGATATACGTTTGAGGCGGGGCCGGAGTGTGAGTTTTACCTGTTTCAGTATGACGATGACGGGCATCCGACGACCCGGATCGATGAACAGGCCGGATTTTTTGATCTGGGTCCGATGGATCTGGGAGAAAATGCCAGACGTGATATGGTGCTGACGCTGGAAGAAATGGGTTATGCGGTCGATGCGTCCCATCATGAGTGCTCGCCGGGACAGCACGAAATCGATTTGAAATATGACGAAGCGCTCTGGACGGCAGATCATATTATGACATTCCGGCTGGCGGTAAAGACGATTGCCAAACGGCACGGGATGTTTGCCAGCTTTATGCCAAAGCCGAGGGCTAAGGAGCATGGCTGCGGAATGCATCTGAACCTGTCGCTGGCCAGAGACGGCGTCAATATTTTTGCGGACGCCTCAGATCCTTGCGGGCTGAGTGAAGAAGCGTATTATTTTATTGGCGGGCTGTTAGCGCATATGAAGGGGATTACGGCGGTAGCCAATCCGCTCGTCAATTCTTATAAACGGCTGGTGCCGGGATATGAAGCGCCGAATATGATTTCCTGGTCGTTAAGCAACCGGACGTCTCTGATACGGATTCCGGCTGTGCGGGGGAATGGGACGAGGATCGAGCTGCGCAGTCCGGATTCGGCGGCAAATCCTTATCTGATTCTTGCGCTCTGCTTAAGAGCCGGACTGGACGGGATCCGCCGCAGGGCAACGCCGCCGGAGGAAAACGGCGCTCCGATGCTGCCGCGTGATCTGATGGAAGCGCTGCATGAGATGGAGCAGGATCCGTTTGTGCTGGATACGCTCGGTGCGCATATCAGCAAAGAATATATCAAGGCAAAAAAACAGGAATGGGACAGATTCCGTATGGCAGTAACAGACTGGGAAATCGACCATTATTTATATAGAATATAAACGGCGGTCAGTATGAACATCATAGTAGTTTTTCCGAAAACAGAACAGGCAAAAAATGTGCGCGGTATTCTGCAAAAAAGCGGATATAATGTAGATTCGGTCTGCTGCAGCGGGGCACAGGCACTGCGGGCGGCAAATGATCTGGATGGAGGGATCATCATCTGCACCTGCCGTCTGCCGGATATGGTTTACAGTGAACTGTATGAATATCTGACGCCGCGCTTTGATATGCTGCTGATCGGGCCGGAAAGCCAGATCGGGCAGCGGGAGACGGAAGAGATCGTAGCGCTTGCTGCGCCTTTAAAAGTGCATGAGCTGCTGCAGACGGTTGCCATGATGGCTGAAATGTATGTACGGAAAAAGAAAAAACGAAAACAAAAGCCGAAAGTCCGTTCTGTGCAGCAAAACCGTATCATTAGCCAGGCAAAGCTGCTTTTGATGGAAAGAAACCGTTTTTCTGAGGACGAGGCACACCGGTATCTGCAAAAATGCAGTATGGAAAGCGGTTCCGGCCTTGTGGAGACGGCACAGATGATTATCAGCCTGATGGGCAGTGAAATGTAAAAATACAACATAAGAAGCAGGGAGGTTTTTGGAGCAGATGAAATTTACGAAAATGCATGGCATTGGAAATGATTATATTTATGTCAACTGTTTTGAAGAAACGGTAGAACATCCACAGGAAACTGCAAAATTTGTCAGTGACAGGCATTTTGGCGTTGGTTCGGATGGACTGATTCTGATCCGTCCGTCCGGACAGGCGGATTTTGAAATGGCAATGTACAACGCGGACGGTTCCAGAGGAGAGATGTGCGGGAATGCCATCCGCTGTGTGGCAAAATATGTCTATGATCATCATATGACGGACCGTACAAAGATCCGGATTGAGACACTGGCCGGTGTGAAAGAGACGGAGCTGCTCGTTTCTGAACCAAAAATATCTATGGTACGCGTAAATATGGGAAAACCGGAGCTGCGGCCGGAAAAAATACCGGTAAACATTCCGGGGGCCGGACCGCAGACAGAGCTTGTCAGTTATCCGGTTACAGCGGGCGGGGTGCAGTATGCGATGACCTGTGTATCGATGGGAAATCCGCATTGCGTTATTTTTACGGATGACGTAATGGGGATGGAGCTTTCGAAAACCGGACCGCAGTTTGAGTACCATCCGTATTTTCCAAACCGTATCAATACAGAGTTTGTAAAAGTGCTGGACAGGCATACAATACAGATGCGCGTATGGGAAAGAGGCTCCGGCGAGACGCTTGCGTGCGGAACGGGCGCCTGTGCGGCAACGGTAGCATGTATTTTAAACGGGCTGACAGAGCGTGTGGTAACGGTAAAGCTGCGCGGCGGGGATTTGAATATTGAGTGGGATAAGGATACGGATATTGTCTATATGACAGGGCCTGCAGAGTACGTATTTGAAGGTGAAGTATTATGTGAGGAGGAATGGAATCGTGTATCAGATTAACGGGAATTATCAGAAGCTGCCGGGAAGCTATCTTTTTAGTACGATTGCGAAAAAGATCGCGGCATTTACAAAAGAACATCCGGATCAGCCGGTCATCCGGTTAGGGATCGGGGATGTTACGCAGCCGGTTGCACCAGCGATTATCAGCGCTTTGCACAAAGCCGTGGATGAGATGGCAGACGCGGCTACTTTTCGCGGGTACGCGCCGGATCTTGGCTATGAGTTTCTGCGGCATGCGATTGTGGCATGCGATTATCGGGGCAGGGGCTGCGACATTCAGGAAGATGAAATCTTTGTTTCGGATGGCGCAAAATCAGATTCCGGCAATATCCAGGAGCTGTTTGCCGCAGACTGTAAAATCGCTGTAACCGATCCGGTCTATCCGGTGTATGTGGATTCGAACGTTATGGCGGGCAGGTGCGGGACTTATGATGCGGATACGCAGACATGGAGCAATGTGATTTATATGCCATGCACAAGGGAAAACGGATTTGTGCCGGAATTTCCAAAAACAACGCCGGATCTGATATATCTGTGTTTTCCAAACAATCCGACCGGAACGACGATTCCAAAGGCGAAGCTGCAGGAATGGGTGGATTATGCGAATGAAAAAGGCGCTGTCATCATCTATGACGCGGCGTATGAAGCCTATATTACACAGGAGGATGTGGCGCATTCGATTTATGAATGCGATGGGGCGCGCGCATGTGCGATCGAAATCCGCAGTTTTTCAAAAAATGCCGGATTTACCGGACTGCGTTTAGGATTTACCGTAGTGCCAAAAGAGCTGACATGCGGCGGGGTATCGTTGCATGACATGTGGGCAAGACGTCATGGGACGAAATATAACGGAGCGCCATATATTATCCAGCGTGCCGGTGAAGCCGTTTATTCTGAAGAGGGAAAGGCGCAGCTGAAAGAACAGGTAGCTTATTATATGAAAAACGCGTCGGATATCAAAGAAGGACTGTCCGCGGCGGGCTACGAGGTGTATGGTGGCGTAAACGCGCCGTATATCTGGTTAAAGACACCGGGAACAATGAGCTCATGGGAGTTTTTTGACGATCTGCTGGAACGGGCAAACGTGGCAGGCACGCCGGGCAGCGGGTTTGGACCGTCCGGAGAGGGGTATTTCCGGCTGACCGCGTTTGGAAGTCATGAAAATACGGCAGCGGCGCTGGAGCGGATCCGCAGGCTGTAACACCGTAATGATACAAAAAAGAAGTGACAGTATCGAACGATGACACGGTACTGTCGCTTTGACATCAATGGTCCTGTGCCTGAATCAGATATAAATATGTATATAACATAACGAAACATTATTTAGGACACAACAAAATCTTCTTTATGATCTG
The DNA here is from genome assembly GCA_947653505.1 of uncultured Eubacterium sp. The sequence goes on along the minus strand of CANTHI010000202.1, from coordinate 501 downwards.
TCAGCTGTTTTTCCGTATAAAGAATGGTGGCAGCCTTGTGAAGCCGGTAATTTTTCGGACTCATGCCAAATTTCTTTTTAAAAGCTTTTGAAAAATTCAGCTGATCTTCATAGCCGATGGCATTGGAAATCTCTTTGATCGCAGCAGGGGTGCTGACTAAGAGATTTGCCGCCTTATGCATCCGAAAGTCAATCAGAAATTTTTGTATGGACATGCCCAGCTCTTTTTGAAACGCGCAGTTTAAGTACGCGCGGCTGATACCAAGATGTCCCGCAATATCTGATACGTTAATCCCATCTTTATAATAATATTTGATATGTTCAATGGCCAGTTCCACGTAAGCTCTGGTGCCATAATTACCATTCTCAGAGGTACGCTTGAGGCTGAGCTTTTCGTGGTTGTCCACCAGTCTGGAAAAAAGCATAAGCATCCACGCTTCCCTGCGCAGATCATTGACAAAAGAAAGTGACTTACAGTCTAAAATATTGTTGATACAGTCCA
>CANTHI010000201.1 GCA_947653505.1 uncultured Eubacterium sp. | reverse complement strand
GATACAACGCCTCCTATGTGTACTGCGACAGCGATATGTTGTATATTGCCCGCAGCCAGATGGAGCTGGTGAAGAAATAGAGGAAATATATCAGGCTATGCGGCTGTCTATGAACGAATCATTCCGGGCAGATATCCAGGATGGGGCAAAAAGATATGCGAAAGATTACCTGGATCTGAAAAAAGTTGGAAGACAATATGTTCAGGCTATAAAAGAAAAAAGGAAACGTAACGGGCTGAACGAGGAGAAACTAAAAAAGTTTGCAGTAAAATATGTCCGTAATTATACAGTGGACGAGATAAAAAATATGGCAATCACGATGGCATATACGATAAGCAGTTAGAAATTGTAACAGTTCAGATAACCCATTGAACTGTTACGTATCCAGCCATCAGAAATCGCTTCGCGATGGGCTGGATACCTGCAACCACTACATTTTCATACGGTCAGCGCAGCACATGCGCAGACCTGCCTGAACTGTTACCAGAAATTATCTGGTGGGAGAAAAGAATGATGAGGACAATTATAATCGCGGCAGTTCTAATATTTTTACCGGTTGTCATATGCAGTCTGTTTACACGAAAACAAAACGATACGATCCAAAAACGCGTGAGATATGCAGTTTCTTTCTCTGTGCTTCTGGCTGCTGGTGTTGCGGTCTGCGCGGCAGTCCGGCCATCCTGGACGGTTTACGAATATGTTGTTTTCGAATATATTTGTTCAATTCTTTTGATGTTTTTCTTTCAGGTGATCCTGGAAAAAAAGAGAATAAATGTACAGCTGATCCTGTCCCGGCTGTGTCTGATTGGAGCAGGGATTGCGGTGTATTCGGTGCTGACATGCGGACAGGCTTCCATGAACTCCGATACGGCTTCTGCTGTATTGCTGGCACAAAGCCAGATCAGACATAAAAGTATATTTCCGGATACATGGGCTTATGCAAATGGGGAACTATGGTTTCTGTCACTGGAGCTGTTTACGCTTCCATTTACGTTTTTCATGAAAAACCAGAGTCTGGCCAGGCAGATGGCTTCTGTGGCGCGTGTGCTTGTGACAGTCCTGTGTATGTACATACAGGATAAAAAGGTCACGAAAAATAATTCCTGGATAATCAGTATACCGGCTGTCCTGATTTTTATGCAGGGATGCATAGACGTAAATCTTTATTCGGCGGCATATATGGGTGTACTGCTGTGGATCGTTGTTTTTACATTACTGGTGTACATGATTCTGTATGAAAAATACCGCAGGTGGATGGTACTGCTTTTTATTTTTCTGAATCTGTCTGCAAATGTCATAGGGCTCCGCTGCTTTGCTGAATTAGTCGTACCTTTATGGCTTGCCTGCACGGCAATGCTGTATTTTGAAAACAAAGACAATCCGGATCCGGAATGGAAAAAAATATGGAAAAGGTTCGGATTTTATACAGGCCTCATCGTGCTCCCGGCTGCGGTAAGCTATGGGATGATCTATAAAACGGTCTGCCGGACACACACGGTAAATCAGACTGTGAACGGTGAACTGATATTTACAGACTCTTTACAAGGGCTGTGGGATAATCTGATCACTGTCATATTGGATATGTTTGAAAATTTCGGATTTTCAGGAGGAGCCGGGTTATTTACAGCTGCCGGCATTCAGAATATGGTATCGGTCAGTGTCTGTCTGCTTCTGGTCTTTATCATACCGGTACTTCAGGCAAAAAAGATCAGAAAGGAAACAAAAGGGGTTCAGTTTTTGTTCGCATTTATGGTGTTTCACAATTTCATTTTTCTATTGCTTGGCGTTCTGTTTGGAAAGGCTTCTACGGGCCGGTATATGCTTTCCATGGAATATATATCCGTCATGGTATCATCCGGATATATGATGAAATACTGGATCGGTAACAGGCGGCAGGACTGCAGATTATTCTGGACGGTTATGGTTTTCTCAGCATCCGTACTGTCTGCCGCAACGATGTTAAAGAAGAGTGTGGGGTGGGATGGCGTGATCGAAAGCAGGAAACAGTTCGCAAGGGAACTGGTTTCCAGAGGACTGGATGAGTATAAAGGATATGCGACATATTGGAATGCATATGTAACCGAGATCTATTCGGATCTGGAACTGCGTTTTGCAGCGGTTAATGGTTCGGCAGAATCACCGGGTTTAACGCCTTTCCAATGGCTGGTAGATACAGAAAGATTTGATCCGCAGGACCAGGGATCTTTTCTGCTGCTGAGCGCCGAAGAAAACCAGTCTGTGGGAAACGGACTGGAACATGTGTATGGAAAAACAAAAGAGACATTTTTACTGCATGATATGTACGTATACGTCTGGGATCATGATATCGCAAAGAACGGTTTTCTGTCGTGGAAAGATGAGACCGATTATACGGACCGGATGCTGTTATCCGGGGCAGTCCGGGATGAACCGGTGATCTGGAGCCTGCGGGACGGACAGTTTATTTATGGGCCCTATCTGAACCTGAAAGCGGGAAGCTACAGGCTGGTGATAGACGCAGATCTGGAAAAAGAGACAGAATGTGTGATAACGGCGGATTCCGGAAAGAGGAATATCAAAACGTACAGGTTAAAGCCGGGGATGAACGAGATTGCGTTCGGACTGGAGGAGATGGCCTTTCAGGTAGAGTTTCCCATTTATTCCAAAGAGGGCAGCCGGATAAAGCTGCGCAGGGTAATGCTGGAAGATACCATGACGGGTACCAGGACAGATTATACCGCGCAGATGTGCGCAGGGCAGGCAGAGAATATCGGGGAAAAGACGATTTATATTCCGGAAAACGCTTATATCTACGGGCCTTATCTGTATCTGGAAGCCGGCAGGTATCTGCTGAGTGCCGATGTGGAAATGACGGGGGAGGTTCTGTGCCGGATAACTTCTGCCGCGGGGACGGAAACGATTACGGAATATCTGTTAAAACCGGGACATAATGAAGTGGAATTTGCATTGCAGGAAGATGCGTATGGTGTGGAACTGCCAGTTGCATCGGATGGAACAGGAACGATCAAAGTAAAAAACATATCACTGAAAAAGAAATGACAGGGAGGAGATTATGATTCCTTTTAATAAAGCTTCTGTTACAGAAAAAGAACTTGCTTATGCCGCGGACGCCCTGCGGAATGCAAAGACAGCCGGGGACGGCATGTATACGATGAAGGTATATGAAAAATTCAGGGAGCTGATGGGCATTGGACAGATGCTGCTGACAACCTCCGGGACAACCGCGCTGGAGATGGCTTCCCTGCTGGCCAGCCTGCAGCCGGGGGATGAGGTCATTGTTCCGTCATTTACGTTTTCTTCTACGGCAAACGCGTTTATGCTGCGCGGGGCAGTGCCTGTATTTTGTGATATCCGCGAAGATACGATGAATATGGATGAAAATAGGATAGAAGAACTGGTTACAGACAGGACAAAGGCTGTTTATACCGTTGATTATGCCGGTGTCCCCTGTGAGATGGATACGGTAAATCAGACCGCAAAAAAATATGGCCTGTTTGTCATTGAAGACGCGGCCCAGGCCGTCGGCTCCCTGTATAAGGGGCGGTATGCGGGGACGCTGGGCGACTTTGGATGCTACAGCTTTCATGAGACGAAAAATTATTCTATGGGTGAAGGAGGCGGGCTGGTGATCCGTGACGCAAAATACCTGGAACGTGCGGAAATCATCCGGGAAAAAGGCACGAACAGGCGCCAGGTGCTGGGAGGCATGGCGGATAAATATACCTGGCAGGATATCGGTTCCTCGTTCCTGCCGTCGGATGTGCTGGCGGCGGTGCTGTATGCGCAGCTGGAACGGTATGATGAGATCATGGAAAAGCGGAAAGGAGTCTGGGATACTTATCACGGGGAGCTGGAAGACCTGGAAAAAAAGGGGCTTCTCAGACGCCCGGTACTGCCGGAAAATATCGAACACAACGGCCATATGTATAATATCATCCTGCCTTCCGCTGAAATCAGGGACAGGCTGACGGAAAAATTAAAAGAAAAGCAGATTTATGCATATATCTGTTATGTGCCGCTGCATTCTTCCCCGATGGGGAAAAAGCTTGGCTACCATCCTGAAATGTGTCCGGTTACGGAAGATTACGGGGAACGGGTGCTGAGGCTTCCGCTTTATGCGGATATGACAAAGGATGAGGCAGCTTTTGTGTCGGATGCGGTCAGACAGATACTGTGTCATGGATGACAGGGAGGAGCCATGTTAAATATAGGTGTATTAGGGTGCTCTGAGATCGCATACCGGCGGTTTATGCCGGCGGCGCTTGCGGCAGAAGGCATCCGGGTGCTTGCGGCGGCAGAAGAATATGACAGGGACAGGCTGGAACCGTTCTGCGGCAGATACGGACTGGAGCGGGAAGCGGATTTTGAAAGCATATTAAAGCGCCAGGATATCCAGGCCGTATATATCCCGCAGCCGCCGGCCCTGCATTTCCAGTGGGCCGCACGTGCGCTGGAAGCCGGAAAGCATGTGCTGGTAGAAAAGCCTTCCACCACGGAGTACCGCCTGACAAAAAAGCTGACAGATCTGGCGGAAAGCAGGGGACTGGCCCTGCATGAAAATTATATGTTCCAATACCATCTGCAGATGGGTGAGATCCGAAAACTGATACGGGAAGGACGGATCGGCAGCCTGCGGCTGGCCAGGGCCGATTTCGGGTTCCCGCTGCGCGCGGGGGATGATTTCCGCTACAGCCAGGCACTGGGAGGCGGCGCATTGCTGGATGCCGGCGGCTATACGCTCAGACTGGCCGCGCTGCTGCTGGGGGACAGTGTAAAAGTGGATGCCGCACAGCTGTGCGGCCTGCCAGGATATGAAGTGGATATGTATGGCAGCGCGGTCCTGTCCAACGGCTCCGGGCAGACGTGCCAGATTGGATTCGGGATGGACTGCTGTTACACATGCAGGCTGGAGGTATGGGGAAGCACGGGGAGGATCGTTGCGGACCGCATTTTTACGGCTCCGCCGGATTATGAGCCGGCCATACGGATTGAGTCGGAGGGGAACACAGAGGTCATAAGCCTGCAGAAGGATTCACAGTTTCTGCATTCCATCGAAGCATTTTATGAAGAGACCACAGACAGCGGCAGGCGCAGGGAGATGTACCGGGAAATACTCCTGCAGGCGAAGCTGGTGGATGAAGTTTTAAGCTGCAGCAGGAAGAACAGTCCAGGCAGGTCCCTGCACTCCGCTGCAAAGACCGTGGGAACATGATTCAGGAGTGAAAAAATCCCATCGCGGACAGTGCAGGTATCTGAACTGTTACAGGGGCATAGAGGAGGATAAGATGGGAATCGCATACGATATCATAAAATCGTGGAGGAACACCCGTGGTTCTGTCAATTCGCTGGATGATATCCACAGATGGATTGCGCAGCGCCGGCAGAACCTGAACGTCAGTATCCGCAAGATTGATTTCTTATACGACGGGTTCTGGTATTACGATGAGAAAGACGGGTATATCCGGAATAAGAACAACAGCTTTTTCCAGCTGGCAGGGTACCAGGAGATCGAAGAGGATAAGATCATACGGGAGCAGCCGATTATCATACAGGACGAGATCGGGTATCTGGGGATTCTGTGCAGGAAAGTGGACGGCGTCCTGAATTTCCTCATGCAGGCAAAGGTAGAGCCGGGAAATGTCAACAAGATCCAGATATCACCGACGATACAGGCAACAAAAAGCAATTTTACGAGGATGCACGGAGGGGACACGCCCGCTTACCTGGAATATTTTATCCATTCGGACAGGTATGGGATTATTGCCGACCAGATCCAGTCAGAGCAGTCGTCAAGGTTTTACAAGAAGAGGAACCGGAACATCATCCTATATGTGGACACGGACATAGAAGTGCTGGAGAGCCACTGCTGGATGACGCTCGGGCAGGTCAAGGAGCTGATGAAGGTCGACAACCTGGTCAACATGGATACGCGGACGGTGCTGTCATGCATCCCGTTTTCCAGAAACCTGCTGTCTGACGGGGAAGCGGCGGAAATTGAAGCAATGTTCCGGGACAGGGCCTTATTCCGCTCCATATTCGGAGGGATATCTTACAGCCGGATGCATGCGGTATTCAACCGGATGAATGATTATAAGATGAACCGGAAAGACCGGTCGCGGCTGGTGCCGCTGAGGAGCCTGAAAAGCTGGGAGATCAATAAACAGGAGATCGTATGCCGGGCGCCATATGATTTTAAGGTCATTTACTGCAATATCGAGATCGAAGGGCGGGAAGTGCAGTACTGGGAGCAGCCTCTGATCGAGGCAAACGGCAGGGCGGTGCTTGGAATCTTTACAAGCGTGCAGGGCGGCGTGAGGATGTTCCTCGTATGCGTCAAGCCGGAAATCGGGTGTTTTGACGGGGCCGAGGTCGGGCCGGCGGTGCAGCTGGAACCAACCAATAAAAGGAACAGGCACAACCGGATCGAGGAACTGTTCCTGCGGAAACTGGATAAGCAGGAAGGGGTTATCAAAGACGTGGTCCTTTCCGAAGAAGGCGGCAGGTTTTACCATGAGGAGAACCGGAATGTGATCATTGAGGCGGGGATGGAAGAAATCGGGGAAGACCTGCCGCCAGGGTATTTCTGGGTTGATTTTGCCACGCTGAATCTGATGGTGCAGTTTAATAACTGTGTGAATATACAGCTGAGGAACCTGCTTGTGCTGCTGGATGTGTAAATGGAACTTAAGTCCATAGGAAAAAAGAGGTGGTTTTATGAAAAAGATCATGATGCTTGGCGCAAATTTTTTTCAGATGACGGCTATAAAGAGGGCAAAAGAATTAGGATATTACGTAATTACTGTGGATTATCTCCCTAAAAATCCGGGGCACAAATATGCAGATGAATACTATAATATCAGTACTCTGGATAAAGAAGCGGTATTAAATCTTGCACGTAGACGTGGAAATTGAAGTAAAAAAATTAAAGGGGACGATTTGTGTTGTTATAT
>CANTHI010000200.1 GCA_947653505.1 uncultured Eubacterium sp. | reverse complement strand
AGAATACTTAGGGCTTCTTACATTCTGGAGCGGACACAGCAGACGGGGCAAATTTCCTCTCCCAGCGTCCTCAAAGCCAAAATGTAACACTTTCATGTAAATTGTTGCATTTCCACTTAAGTTCGCGCCCGTCCCATAGCACTGCTCAGGTCTAATGCAAATCCGGCAACATCAATCACATCCTCTGCTATTTTATCATAGACAAGCATGCAGATCTCACCACTGACATCCAGGTACTCTTTCTGATCTACCCGTGCGGACACCTGCCCGCGACTGCAGGAGACAGCCAGATCGGATTTTCCGAGATTAAAATGTCTGAAATATTCTTTCCGGGTGCTTTCCGAAAAAATGGTCTTTCCATTGTCAATCACACGCACCATGCCTTCCGGCTTCTGATACAGCACAACCACGCAGTCCTCCAGCTCCTGTACAGCTTTTCCGTAATCGCCCAGTGTTCCCTCTTTTTTAATCTTTTTCAGCATCCGGCGGTAAAGCTTCGTATGCAGCAGCTGCCTGCTGGCCTCTTCCCAGTTTCCGTAGCGGTCATCCCCGCGCCTGTCGGGAATCTCATAATGAGCTTTGAACCATTCTGCCAGATAGTCCGTATATTTTAACGCACCATAATAATTCAGATGGGACGGCTCCATCAGATCTTTTGCAAAATCAATTCCCATTTCTTTTACAAAGTTGCTGTCTATATATGGCACCCCGTATTCCTGTGCCACTTCAAATACATAATTATACGCCGTCTGCTTTTTCTCCGTCTGGTTCAGATAAGGAGAATTGACAAGCAGCAGCCGGATTCCGCTGCTGTGGCATCGTGTGATCAGTTTTCGCAGATATTTTTCTGTCAGTTCACTGACCGGAACGGACTGGTCAAAGTTTGTCCGGTCCGGATTTTGCCACTGTTTCAGTTCTTTTTGGGAGATTACATGAAAATCCGGCTTATACCCGTTAAAGCGCTGTTCTTTTTTGCCCTTTTGCGCATATCTGGTATGATAATAAGGAAATGAGAAAAACGCTCCTGCCGCATCCAGCAGCTGTTCCTGCCCGTTGACCGCGCGGATGGCCTTCCATTTTTCAGCAGAAGGCTTCATGCTGATCAGGCCCGGCAGAGATGCTGTGCCGATCTCGCTGCTATTCCGGTACAGCGTGCAGACGTCAAATACAACCAGCTCCGGAGACTGTGTTTTCAAAGCTTCTTCCAAAAAATAATAGCTGATCCACACCGGCTGTCCGGGAGATGCCAGAAGATAGCTGGCAATCCCGTAGTCGTCATACAGCCTGCATGTATTGACACTATAGTAAACGTGACTGCTGCCTACGAACAATACATCTACCGTATTGTCCTCCAGCTTATAAAAATCCGCCAGCTGGATGCATCCCTCATCCGTCCTGTTTAGCGTGACTTTGTACAGCCCGTATAAAATCACCGTAAATGTACCTAAGAGAAATAATGTACTGAATAACTTTTTCATTTCGTCCTGCCGCCTTAAAACCAGTTTTCCACAGTGATCTGCAGATAGGGACAGTTTTCCCACATCTTTCCTGATTTATGCACACGGACAGATAGATGCCGGATTTTAAAAATATTTCGCATATTTCACATCTGCTGCCGGAAAATCAGCGGCTGTCCATACATGCTGTTCCCGCATTTTCGCTTCGGTAACGTAAAAGTACTGATAGCTGATCTTCTCCTGTCCGGTATCGTCCCAGGTACAATCGATATAACGGTATTTGCTGCCATTCTTTATGTAATTCCATGCATGCGGCACACCCGCAGCCCTTCCGCAGACGGTCATAGACTGCAGGCCGCACTTTCCTGCCATCAGGTTAAACGCGGCTGCATACCCCTGGCAGACCGCTGATCCGTCCACCAGCGCACCGTATGCGGTAAACGCATCATGATACTGGCTGCCGGCTGCCGCGACCTGCTCATTATAGCTGCAGTTCTGAATCAGATAATCATGTATGGCCTTTGCTTTTTGTTTTACGGACATTTTAGAAGTAATACATGCCCTGACGGCATCTGCTGCCGCCTGATCCGCTGCATGAAGCTTTTTCTCCTGTTCTTTTGCAGATAATGAGCTGCCTCTGTGATACCCATATGTCCCATTTGTATTTCTCCATACAAGCGTATTGTAGTTGTACTCCGGATGCTGCTGCAGCATTTTTACAAATACCGGATAATACGACGTATCACTGTAAAAATTTGTCGAATATTTCCTGTTTTTCAGCGCCTTCGCGGCAGCTTTTACCGCTGCGGCCTCCGACTTTAACCATTTGATCTTAATAAACGCATCGGCTGAAAGCTCTATCGTATATTTCGCATCCGGACTTGCGCTGTTTGTCTGCTTTTGAAAACGGACACTGCCCGCCAGCAGGCGGTTCTGGCTCTTCGCAGCGTTATTCAGGGCATTCTGAAGCTGTGTCGTGGACAGGCTGGCAGACGCCGTAAATGTAACCGTCCGCTTCCCATCCCTGACTGCCTGTGCAAATTTCTGTTCGATCTGCTCCAGACCCAGCGCTCCGGAAGCGTCTGCCCGCTGCGGCTGGTAAAAAAGAATGCCTGCAAAAAGCAGAAGAAAACAAAAGACAGACAACATGACATGTTTGATTGTTTTCATCCTTCCATTGCTCCTTCCTGATTCTCTCCGGTACAGATAACCGGACCGGAACACCGTTTAAAATCTCCGCAGTCTGTCCGTTCCGTCATCCACCGTATTTTCAATGGACTTTATAATGACGTCATAGCTGTACTCCGGATTGACCTTTACGGTCACACGATCCCCTGCTTTATGCCCCAGAACCGCTTTCCCGATCGGGGAATCAATACTAATCATCCCCTTTAGGGAATTTCCGCGCACTGTTGTCACCAGCTTAAACGTCTCCGTCTCGTCGTCATCTTCAAAGTATACAGTCACGGTATTGTCCAGTCCCACCTCATCCGCATTGGAATCTGTCTCTATGATCTGTGCCGTTTTAATCATCCTTTCCAGATAGCGGATGCGGCTTTCGTTCTGGTTTTTATCTTTCTTGGCCGCATGGTATTCAAAATTTTCACTTAAATCCCCCTGCGCCCTTGCTTCTTTTACGGCCTCGATTGCCTGTTTACGGACGACAAGCCTGCGATACTCGATCTCTTCCTCCATCCGTGCAATATCTTTTCTGGTCATCTTATCATGCATAGCTTCCTCTTTTCCTATGAACAGTTTTCCTGCAACAGTGTAACAGTTCAATGAGTGATCTGAACTGTTACGTTTTCCTTACATGATTCCTGTCACCTGATAGTCCTGATCTTCTACCGCCTTGCGCAGTATGTCATCTGCAAGTTCCGCATTCAGCTTTACGATGGCAGTGCCTGCTTCATGACTGACTACTGCCTCGTCTACCTGTGTCAGCGCTTCCAGACATTTTTTCACTCTGGCCTCACAATGTCCGCACATCATACCTTCAATTTTCATCGTCTTTTCCATTTTTATTTCCTCCATTTTTATTTCTTCCATATTATTATGATTTTGCGTATCGCTGTTCAGATTCTGATTTTTCATTTTTTTCTGATCTTCCTGCAGCTGCACCGGGCGGTCCGGCTTATGATCCTGCGTCCGGTCCGTTTCATGAACCGGTATCAGATTCAGACGCAGTGCATTGGTCACGACACAAAAACTCGACAGGCTCATCGCGGCCGCGCCGAACATCGGGTTCAGCTGCCAGTGAAACAGCGGGATAAAGACACCCGCAGCCAGCGGAATGCCTATGATATTGTAAATAAATGCCCAGAACAGATTTTCATGGATATTGCGCAGCGTCGCACGGCTCAGCCGGATGGCTGCCGGCACATCCCGCAGGCTGCTTTTCATCAGTACCACATCCGCGGCATCTATGGCAATATCCGTGCCCGCACCGATGGCAATGCCAATATCTGCCCGCGTAAGCGCCGGAGCATCGTTGATGCCGTCACCGACCATTGCGGTGCGCCCCTGCTGTTTCAATGAGCGGATGACATTTTCTTTTCCATCAGGCAGTACGCCTGCGATCACTTCATCCACCCCGGCCTGCGCACCGATGGCCTTAGCCGTACGTTCATTGTCACCCGTCAGCATCACAACACGGATGCCCATCTGCTGCAGCTGCCGGACTGCCTGCGGACTGTCCTTCCGGATTACATCCGCTACCGCAATCACACCTGAAATCTGCCCGTCCTTTGCAAAAAATAACGGCGTCTTCCCTTCCGCGGCCAGCTGTTCAGACTGCTGCCGCAGCTGCGGCGGTATGTGCGCACAGCCGCTGATAAAGCCTGCATTGCCGCCTGCCAGCTTTGCTCCTTTGTATAACGCTGTCAGACCATTGCCTGGCAAAGCCATAAACTCCTGTACTTCGTCCGGCCGGATTCCCTGTTCCGCAGCATATTCCCGTACAGCGCCTGCCAGCGGATGCTCGCTCTTTTTCTCCAGTGCGCCTGCCAGCTGGAGAAGTTCCCGCTCCGTCATACCCTCCGCAGGTATCACATCGGTTACTTTCGGCGTTCCGTTTGTGATCGTTCCCGTTTTGTCAAGAGCCACGATCCTGATTCTGCCTGTCTCTTCGAGAGAAACCGCTGTTTTAAACATAATGCCGTTTTTCGCGCCTACCCCGTTGCCGACCATAATCGCAACCGGCGTAGCCAGTCCAAGTGCACACGGACAGCTGATCACGAGCACGGAAATACCTCTCGCGAGCGCAAACCCGATACCCTCTCCCGCAAGCAGCCAGGCGAAAACCGTAACAGCCGCAATCGCAATCACTGCCGGTACAAAGACACCGGATACACGGTCTGCCACTTTGGCAATCGGCGCTTTGGTAGCCGCCGCGTCACTCACCATACGGATAATCTGGGATAACGTCGTATCTTCCCCGACCCTGACCGCCTCGCATTTTAGAAAACCAGACTGGTTCAGCGTCGCCGCGGATACGGTATCCCCCTCTGCCTTGTCTGCCGGAATACTTTCTCCCGTCAGAGCCGCTTCATTTACGGCGCTGCTGCCTTCCAGCACAACTCCGTCCACCGGAATATTCTCACCCGGACGCACCACGAAAATATCTCCCCTGCGCACCTGTCCGACCGGAACCTGGACTTCCTGGCCATCCCTGAGCACTGCTGCCGTCTTTGGCGCCAGCTTCATCAGACCTTTTAAAGCATCCGTCGTCTTTCCCTTTGAACGGGCTTCCAGCATTTTTCCTACAGTAATCAGAGTCAGAATCATAGCCGCTGATTCAAAATAAAACTCATGCATATACGCCATCACGCCATCCATATCCCCGCGCATCTGTGCGTCTGTCATGGCAAACAGCGCATACGTGCTGTAGACAAAAGCTGCCGTAGAGCCAAGCGCCACAAGCGTATCCATATTCGGCGCTTTATGCCAGAGACTCTGATAACCGCTTATAAAAAATTTCTGATTCACCACCATAATTATAACGGTTAACAGCAGCTGTATCAACCCCATTGCCACATGATTTTTGTTTAAAAATGCCGGAACCGGCCAGTTCCACATCATATGGCCCATTGACAAATACATCAGCACAAGTAAAAATCCCAGTGATGCAAAAAGCCGCCTTTTCAGCACAGGCGTCTCATGATCCGCCAGCAGCTCTTCCTCCTGCGCTTCCGTCGTATGCTGCGCACCAGCCACATGCTTCTGCGCCGCCCCATAGCCTGCCTGTTCGACCGCGCGGATCACCGCTCCCGCATCCGCTGTTCCTTCCACACCCATAGAATTGGTCAGCAGGCTGACCGAACAGGATGTGACACCGGGCACTTTTGAGACCGCCTTTTCCACACGCGCACTGCAGGCAGCACAGCTCATTCCGGTAACTGTATACTGTTCCATATCGTTTTCTCCTTCCTGGATTCAATGACTGGATAGTTGGATGATCCGGCTATTTCATCAGTTTCTGCAAAACCGCTACCAGCTCATCCACTGTCTCTTCTTTTCCATCCCGGATATCTCTTGTGACACATGTTTTGATATGACTGGCAAGCAGCACTTTATTAAAACTGTTAAGCGCCGCATTCACAGCCGCGACCTGCACCAGAATATCCGTACAGTAAGCATCCCTCTCCACCATACCGCGGATGCCGCGCACCTGTCCTTCAATCCGGTTCAGGCGGTGAATCAGGTCTTTATATTCCTGCTGCGTACGCTCTTTGATTTTTCCCGTATCCGCGTTCCCGCTGCAGCAGGAATGGCCTGTGGACGCGGATAGCTCTGTGTTGGGAATGTCTGTTTTCTCTTGTAGCATTTTTGTATCTCCGTTTCTTATGATCTTCTTATAATCTTCGTATGATCTTAATAATCTTCTTTTATCTTCCTGTTCATTTGTATTTATCTGCGCTTATCTGTTGTTGTTTTGTGTTATTGCCGGTGGGGCCGGACGCATTTTCTGATGTGGTTTCCGATTATGCGTTTATTATATACCCCCGCAGGGTATATTGCAAGTGTTTTTTTGTCTGTTTGTTATATGCTTTGCGATTGTTTGCAGATACCTGCAGTTTCACATCGGATATACACACAATCAATTTTTTCACAATAACCGTGTTCCGGCAGTTCACTGTCCGGGTTCAGGGTCACTGGCCTGGCGGCAATGCGCTCTCTGATTTCATCAGGCATCCAAAGCGATTTACGGCTAAAACTTCCATAGATTCCTGGGATTCTGTCCAATGCAGAAGCCGCTATCCTCCTGATCCGGAGGGAATGGATACACTTTCTGCCAGCATGACCCTGCACCGCTTTTTATAGCAGGCAATTCCATATTTCAGGATATTCTCCACCCCATCGTCTTCAAGGTCATCCTCATACTTTGTATATTCGATCTGTTTTAATGCCTTCCTGCATGCAGCATCCAGGTTCCCGTCATGGGCATATTTCACTTCTATGATAATCCCCATATCCCCGGTATCCGGTTCCGCAAGGATAT
>CANTHI010000199.1 GCA_947653505.1 uncultured Eubacterium sp. | reverse complement strand
ACAAAAAAAAAAAAGCACCAAAAGCAAACAATGGAGGAAAAACTAAATACTTTACGTGCAAAACTGACAAACAGCGATATTCCAAATGGCAAAGCAAGCTGGGAAGCCTATAGCGCTTTTTATGATGAGAACGTCAGTCTGGTCATCCGGTTCCGTATGGTGAATAACTGCGGCCATTATTCTGAATATTTAAAAAATCTGAGTGTAAAAGTAAAAACCGCAAAAGGTTCAACGGCTGCTTCTTATAAAGAAGCCAAAAAAAATCTGTACGTTGCTGACCAAAGCTACGAAGATTTTAGAATTACCATTCCAAAGGCGGACTTAAAGATTAAAAAACCGGTCGATCTGAGAAATGCTTCGATTGTTACTGAAGGAAACTTTGGATATGTCTATTATACATACAAATAAATACGGAAAAACCGCAATGTTTATGGAAGCAGAAGGTGGAACAGGGGGGTTTTTGGATGTGGTTTTTATTTGCAATATTATCAGCGGTTTTTGCGGCGCTTACTTCCATACTGGCTAAAATTGGCATTGAAGGTGTAAATTCGAACCTTGCCACAGCGATACGGACAGTGGTAGTTGTTGTGATGTCATGGGGGATGGTCTTTCTGACCAGTACGCAGAACGGGATTGTACAGATCAGCAAAAAAAGCTGGGTATTTCTGATTCTTTCCGGACTGGCTACCGGCGCTTCGTGGCTCTGTTATTACAAGGCGTTACAGATCGGAGAAGCGTCGAAGGTTGTGCCGGTCGATAAACTGAGTGTTGTGATTACCCTGATACTGGCATTTGTATTTCTTCATGAAAAATTTACGGTGAAGTCACTGGCTGGCTGTGTACTGATCGGGGCGGGAACTTTGCTTATGGTGTTATAACGATGCTGTTATTGAAGTTGTCTGATAGGATGAAAAGGATATCGCAGGATACTTCCTGCGGTGTCCTTTTTTAATTTGCAGGAAATTTAGTAATTATGCATAAAATGTACAAAAAATTTGATGTATTTTTACCAATTGATTTTTAAAGATAAATTAGTTATCATTATTTTCAGAAATGTATATTTCATCATAATTCTGGTAGACATGTTACTGGTTATGCAGGCAGGATCGATTGAGAATGGGTGACACAAGTTTTGTTTGTGTGTTCATTTTTGATTGATCTTTTTTTATTGCCGTTTGGGCCCATCCGGCAGCGAAATCTAATGAAATGAGAAAGGAAGAATATATGGCAAAGGATTATACAGGTCTTGCAAAGACTATTCTGGAGTTAATTGGCGGAGAAGAAAATGTATCACATCTGGAGCATTGCTCTACGAGACTCCGTTTTAGTATCGTTGACGGAAAAAAGGTAAATCAGAATGCTTTGAAAGCGACTTCCGGTGTTATGGGGGTTGTTGCAAATGGAAATCAGTGTCAGGTCGTTATCGGAGGTGATGTAATAGAAGTATTTGACGAGCTAAAGAAGCTGGGATCTTTTAGCAATGGCGGCAGCGCACAGACAGGCTCCGGGGAGAAAAAGAATATGGGGGCCGCTGTCTTGGATTTTCTGGTGGGAGTATTTCAGCCATTAGTGCCTGCGATCGCGGGAGGCGGTATTTTGAAAGCATTTTTATCCCTGTTCGCATTAATTGGATGGATGGATAACACAGGAGTCCTGTACCGGGTTCTGATAGCTGTTGCAGATGCTCCGCTTTATTATTTGCCGCTGATGGTTGCAGTGACTATGGCTACAAAGATAAACTGTAACAAATTAGTGGCGCTTGCAGCCGTTGGGGCTTTGGTTTTGCCTAATATTACGACGCTGACCGGTGAAGGGGTAAGCTTGTTTGGGATTTCTATCCAAAACGTAAATTATGCATACCAGGTGTTTCCGGCCATTTTATCCGTTGGACTGTTATATTTTATAGAGAAATATGTCACAAAATTTACGCCAAAGCCAATCCGGGTGTTTTTTGTTCCGATGGTATGTTTTATTATTGTATTTCCGGTCACGTTATTATTTTTGGGACCTGTCGGACTGACTATGGGAAAAGCAGTTACAACTGTCATGCTGTGGATTTACAGCAAAGCCGGATGGCTGGCGGTAGGACTGGTTGCAATGCTTCTTCCTCTATTGATTTCAATAGGCGCCCATAAGGCATTTATCCCTTACGTGATTTCATCTTTAGGGGATCTGGGATACGAGATTTTGTATAATGGAGCTTCGTTAGCACACAATATTTCAGAAGGAGGGGCCTGCCTGGCTATTGCAGTTAAGACCAAAGATCCGGAACTGCGTTCAACGGCTGTTTCCGGCGGGGTTTCTGCCATTTTTGGAATTACAGAACCTGCCATTTATTCGATTACGCTGCAGCACAAAAAAGTATTGTATGGCGTTATGACAGGAAGTTTTATAAGCGGTTCTTTTATCGGATTTATGGCAGTTAAGGCATTTGTAGCTATGGGTCCGGGCCTTGCCGGAATGGCTATGTTCGTAGATCCGGATAATGCAAAAAATATTGTCTGGGCGTTTGCGGGATTTGGGATTTCGCTTGTTGTTTCCTTTATAGCCACGCTGTTTTTCTATAAAGATGAAAGTGTCGCTGTATCCGTGCCTCCGCAGGAAACCAGTTCAGGGAAAAAGCTGGTAAGTCCTATGGACGGAAAGCTGATTGATTTGAGCGAAGTGCCGGACGAAGTATTCTCTGCGGGTACGTTGGGAGACGGCATGGCGGTCATCCCGGATAAAGGGGAGCTTTATGCGCCGGCTGACGGCATGGTGGACACGGTTTTTGATTCTAAGCATGCCATTTCCATTGTCTGTGATAATGGCGCGGAGCTGCTTTTGCATGTCGGACTGGACACGGTCAGACTGGAAGGAAAGTATTTTGATGTGCAGGTAAAGAGTGGTGAAAGAGTGAAGGCAGGCCAGCTTTTGACACGGTTTGATAAAAATGCAATTCAAAAAGCGGGATATCAGCTTGTTACACCGATAATCGTGACAAATTCAGATGATATGCATATTGTGAAGGCAGCCGGGGGCATTGTGCAAAAAGGAAACACAATTATGACATTATAATAAAGGAGGAATATAACATGGCTTTTCCAAAGGGTTTTTTATGGGGTGGTGCGTTAGCCGCAAATCAGGTTGAAGGAGCATGGAACGAAGGGGGAAAAGGCTGGTCTGTGTGCGATGTCGCAACGTATAAGCCAGATACGGATGTGAAGGATTACAAAGCGCATAACGCAATCTCCAGTGATGCAATCCGAAAAGCAATGGAAGATACGGATGATACTTACTATCCAAAACGCAGGGGGATTGATTTTTACCACAGATACAGGGAAGACCTGGCGCTTTTTGCCGAAATGGGGTTTAAAACGCTTCGTATCTCGATTGCATGGACAAGGCTGTATCCTACCGGTGAAGAGAAAGAAGCAAATGCAGAGGGGATAGCGTTTTATGAAGCTGTGTTTAAGGAAATGAAAAGGCTGAACATAGAACCGCTCGTCACATTATCCCATTATGAAATGCCGCTTCATCTGAGTACCAGATACAACGGATGGACAGACCGCTGCGTGATCGATATGTTTGTGCGTTACTGCCGCACCTGTTTTGAGCATTATGGAAAATATGTGAAATACTGGCTTACTTTTAATGAAGTAGACAGCGTAATACGTCATCCTTTCACAACAGCGGGCATTGTTCCGGATTTGTGTGGGGAAAGAGGAGAAATATCATGCTGTTATCAGGCGCTTCATCATCAGTTTGTTGCGGCGGCCATTGTGACAAAAATGTGCCACGAAATCATTCCAGACAGCCAGATGGGCTGTATGCTCACAAAACTGACTACTTATCCGCATACATGTAAACCGGAGGATGTGGCGGCTACACAAAAAAAGAATCTGGAAAATATGTTTTATTCTGATGTCATGATCCTGGGGGAATATCCAGGAATGATTCTCAGAGATTTGGAAAAACGGGGAATCCGGATAGAGATGGAGCCGGGGGATCTGGAAACCATAAAGGAAGGGACGGTAGATTTTCTTTCCTTCAGTTATTATCAGAGCTGTACAGAATCTGTGGACCCCAATGCGGAGCGCACGCCAGGGAACACGATCCTGGGAGTTAAAAATCCTTATTTACCGGCAAATGACTGGGGCTGGCAGATTGATCCGGTCGGCCTGCGCATTTCTCTGATTGAACTGTACGACCGCTACAGAAAGCCGCTTTTTATTGTAGAAAATGGCGTTGGCTCAAAGGATGACGTGGTGCAGGAAGATGGTTCTATCCATGACCCTTACCGCATCGAATATTTCCGCCGCCATTTTATAGAAATGGAGAAAGCGGTTGATGAAGGCGTAGAACTAATGGGATATACCAGCTGGGCGCCAATCGACCTGATCAGCGCTTCTACAAATCAGATGAGTAAACGTTATGGCTTCATTTATGTCGACCAGGATGATCTGGGAAATGGAACACTGGAACGAAGAAGAAAAGACAGTTTTTTCTGGTACCAGAAGGTGATCGCTACAAATGGCGCTGATCTGGATTAAAATGAAACTCCCTGTATAAAACGGAGGAAGGAGCGCAGATGCCGCATATTAAAAAGGTTTTAAATTCCAGTGTGATACTGGCGGATGACGGGAATGGCAGAGAATACATTGTACTCCAAAAAGGGATTGGTTATGGCAAAAAACCGGGGGAATGGGTCGAGGCAGAACGCGAAAGCAGATTATTTATTTCCTGTGAAAGCACGGAATTAAATCAATTAGTGGAACTGCTGGGTACGATTCCTGCAGATTACATTGAAATAACCCGGTGGATTGTACAGGAAGCGGAGAGAGTCCTGCAAACAAAACTGAATGAACATATTTATCTGGCTTTAACAGATCATATTCATTTTGCTGTGGAACGGCTGCGGCAGGGGATCGTTCTTACGAACCGTGTATTTTGGGAATTGAAAACCTTTTATGCCAGGGAATACCAGATTGGTTTACAGGGACTGGCATTTATACATGATAAGCTGGGGATATCACTGCCGGAGGAAGAGGCGGCCAATATTGCGTTTCATATAGCGAACGCGCAAAAGGAGCCTGATTCCCAGGGGGATGCCATGCGGACGGCAAAACTGATTGGCCGTGTACAGATGATTGTGACCTATACAATGAAATGCCAGCCGGATAAAGACAGCATTCATTTTTCACGTTTTCTTACTCACATGCAGTACTTTGCCGAACGATTTTTTAATGGCCAGTTTATAGATTCCGAAGATGATTTTTTATACCACCATCTGAAAAAAGAGCATCCAAAAGCCCTTTCCTGTGCAGAAAGAATACGGTCACAGTTAGCAAAAGAGTATCATACAGTAATATCGAACGAGGAAACCGCGTATCTGGCAGTACACATTAACAGGTTTGTTTCGCGAAGCTTATAATTAGAATCTGGTTTTGCTGTTGATGAATGAAGACTTTGGACGTAGTTGTCGCCACATAAAAATATGGTCTGTTTCCAAAACTTTAAGAGCAAATGCAACAATTTGCATAAAAGTGTTACGTACTGACTATGCGGACGCTGGATGGGAGACGTTAGCCTGTCTGCCTGTGACTTTTCCAGAATGTAAGAAGCTCCAGATATTCTGCTTCCACTCTGTGGTACCGGACGGGCGCGACACCTGGTTCGCTTCTGGCGTTCCGCCAGCAGCTAAAGGTGCCGCGCCCTGTATCATCTGTTTATCACTGTTTATTCATCCATACTGTAATTTGGAGCTTCTTTTGTAATATGAATATCGTGCGGATGGCTTTCTTTTAAGGATGCAGCGGAAATCTTGATAAATCTGCCATTCTCATGCAGTGTTTCGATCGTAGGACAGCCACAGTACCCCATACCGGAGCGGATACCGCCGATCAGCTGGAATACGGTGTCTTCCACAGAACCCTTGTAAGCCACGCGTCCTTCCACACCTTCCGGTACAAGTTTTTTAGCGTTTTCCTGAAAATAGCGGTCTTTGCTGCCGTTTTCCATTGCAGCCAGAGAGCCCATGCCGCGGTATACTTTGTACTTTCTGCCCTGAAATAACTCAAAAGTACCAGGAGCCTCATCGCAGCCTGCGAAAATGGAGCCCATCATGCATACGTTGGCGCCTGCCGCAAGCGCTTTTGTCATATCGCCGGAATATTTGATGCCGCCGTCTGCGATTACCGGAATATTGTATTCCTTTGCAACGGCATAGCAGTCCATAATAGCGGTAATCTGCGGAACACCGATACCGGAAACAACGCGGGTGGTGCAGATGGAGCCAGGTCCGATGCCGACTTTGACGCAGTCAGCGCCAGCTTCTATCAGAGCTCTGGCAGCTTCGCCGGTAGCAATGTTTCCTGCGATTACCTGCAGATCCGGAAAAGCAGATTTGATATCAGCGACAGCCTTTAAAATATTTTTGGAATGACCGTGGGCAGAGTCTACGACGATGACGTCCACATGCGCGTCTACAAGCGCCTTCACACGGTCCATCATATTTCCGGTAATGCCTACGCCGGCGCCGCAGAGCAGACGGCCCTGTTCATCTTTTGCAGAATCCGGATATTTAATCTGCTTTTCGATATCTTTGATGGTAATCAGCCCTTTTAAATTGTTATCCTTATCTACGATTGGAAGTTTTTCTTTTCTCGCTTTTGCAAGAATCTGCTTTGCCTGTTCGAGCGTAATGCCTTCCCTGGCCGTAATCAGACCTTCAGAAGTCATACAGTCCCTGATTTTTTTGGAATAATCGGTTTCGAATTTCAGATCGCGGTTTGTAATAATGCCGACAAGCCTGCCATTTTTTGTGATCGGAACACCGGAAATGCGAAATTTCGCCATCAGATCATCAGCATCCGCAAGGGTATTGTCCTCAGAAAGTGAAAACGGATCCGTGATGACGCCGTTTTCAGAACGCTTTACTTTATCTACTTCTTCTGCCTGTGCTTCAATGGACATATTTTTATGGATGATGCCAATG
>CANTHI010000198.1 GCA_947653505.1 uncultured Eubacterium sp. | reverse complement strand
TTGCCGGATACAGAAAGCCGGACTGTAAAGGCCTGCAAATGATTTCTGAAAGATTTTCATTTCCCATCACAAAGTTAATTTTTATTGGTGATGAAGAAAAAGACAGAAAAACGGCAATAAATGCTAATTGTAAATTTATTTGGATACAGCGTACAGAAAAAAATAAGGAAAGTATTGGTAATTTATATGAATTACTACGGATGTTGGAATGAAAAAAATACTTCGAACCATTCTTCCATCATCTCATACAGACAGACCGCCGCCTCCCATTATAAAATCAGCCGGTTCCCTCATCCGGCGTCCGGAAGGCAAATAAAATACCCCCTAAACTCCACCAGGCAAAAAACACGAAAGGTATCCTGATCATGAAAAACCACGCAGACTCCGCCCACAAATACGACGACCTCCTCCATCTCCCACGCCCCGTCTCCCGCTCGCATCCGCCGATGCCTGTGCAGGATCGTGCCGCGCAGTTCGCCCCTTTCGCCGCCCTGACCGGCCACCGGGAGGCTCTTATGGAAACGGAACGTCTGACCACGGAAAAAGCCAGTCTGGATGAAAACGCCCGTGCCAGTCTGGATCAGAAGCTTCAGCAGCTGCAGCTTTTGACCGAAGCCGGGACTTCCCCTGTCGTAACGATTACCTGTTTTCAAAAAGATGCAAAAAAAGAAGGGGGTTCTTATCAGAAAGTTACGGGTACCGTAACAAAAATCAGCCGTGTGAACCGGACGATTGTGCTGGATGACCTTACGATTCCAGCCTGTGATATTATGGATATGTTCTGGTAAGGAACTGTAAGCTTATCCAATGATCTGCCTGCAGTTCCTAATGCGACAGCCTGCCCTATCCACGCTTCGGGCCCGCTTTGCGGCTGTTAAATAAGCGCCTTAGGAACATCAGATGATTTACACAGGTTTAGATGGGGGCTAGAACGTAGTAGTAAGTAGTGGCTGCATTGACTAATTGCGAGGACGCGTGTGAAATTCATTTGCTCAAAAGGTGCTTATTTAACAGCCGCAGAAGATAAGCGGTGTTACCATTCCTTCCGGTACAAAGCGGGCTGAGCAGAACCGGAAGGAACTGTAACATACGGCTGTCACATGCATTTATCTTAGCAGAATGAAAATGTTTTGAAAAGGCGTCTGGAACATACCGCATTTTTTTCGGTATGCATTGCAAACAGTATAAAACCAGCCGGAACTGTCATTTTAAAGCAGTGACAGCGCTTCCGCATCGGCTACGACTGCCACATCCGGATGCAGCTGCAGTACCGATGCAGGCACCTTCGGCGTGACTGGTCCGTATAACGCTGCTTTTAACGCTTCTGCCTTTGCGCTGCCGCTTACAATGAGCAGTATTTTTTTTGCGCACATGATGCCGCGGATTCCCATTGTATACGCGTAGCGTGGTACTTCTTCTTCTCCGGCAAAAAAGCGTTTGTTTGCTTCGATTGTGCTCTGGGCAAGCCTGACGCAGTGGGTATTGCACTGAAATGATTCGTCCGGTTCGTTAAAGCCGATATGCCCGTTATTGCCAAGTCCCAAAAGCTGCAGGTCCACGCCGCCTGTCTGCGCAATGCATTTATCATATTCACTGCATGCCTTATCACTGTCTTCCTCCAGCCCGTCCGGCACAAACGTGTGTGCTTTGTCTATATTAATGTGGTCAAACAGATTGCTGTCCATAAATTTGCGGTAGCTCTGCGGATGGTCCGGGCCAAGTCCTTTGTATTCGTCCAGATTGACCGATGTTACTTTTGAAAAATCCAGTTCCCCCGCCTCATACTGCCGGATCAGATGCTGATACAGCCCGACCGGTGACGACCCCGTAGCAAGCCCCAGTACACAGTCTGGCTTTAAAATCACCTGCGCGGCGATAATGGCTGCCGCCCTGCGGCTCATGTCCTCATAATCTTTTGTTTTGTAAATGTTCATACCTTTTCTCCTTATTATATTGTATTTAGTAAAAATGCCTGAAACTATCAGAATATCCGAATCCGAATGTCCGTTTCTTTCATAAATTCAGAATGTTGCATAGTCTCATATTCCTAGTATACACATTTCAGCAGAATTTTCAATCAATTTTTTCGAAAGAACCTTCAAAAGTTTTGTGCAATTGTACCAAAAACCAGTCTGAATTTTTGGCAAACTGTCCGGCTCATGAAAAAACAGTCACAAGTACTTTCAGAACCCTCCAAACCGCTTGAATTTCCGCGCACAACCGCTATACTGTAAGCATAACGCAAGGAGGTGATTGCAATGAATCAGAAAGTCATGCAGATGAAAGGAAAGCTGATCGTATCCTGTCAGGCACTGCCCGACGAGCCGCTTCATTCTTCCTTTATTATGGGCCGTATGGCACTGGCGGCAAAGGAAGGCGGCGCTGGAGGTATCCGCGCCAACACAAAAGAGGATATCCGTGAGATCCAGTCACAGGTTGATCTTCCGGTCATCGGCATCGTAAAGCGGGATTATGCAGACAGCGACGTCTATATCACGCCGACTTTTAAAGAAGTTGAGGAGCTGATGGAAGTACGGCCGGAAATTATCGCTGTGGATGCGACCGGAAGGCTGCGGCCGCAGGGGTTAAAGCTGCACGAGTTTTTCTACCGTCTAAAGGAATCCTATCCGGACCAGCTGTGGATGGCGGACTGCTCTACGGTAGAAGAAGCGCTGTATGCAGACAGTCTCGGCTTTGACTTTATCGGAACGACGATGGTCGGCTATACGCCGCAGAGTCAGAATCTGAGGATCGGTGAAGATGATTTTGCGATCTTAAGAGAAATTATAAGCAAATCATCACATCCTGTCATCGCCGAGGGGAATATTGACACTCCCGCAAAAGCAAAACGTGTCATGGAACTGGGGGCATTCTGCGTGGTTGTCGGGTCAATTATTACAAGACCGCAGGTGATCACACGCACATTTACAAAAGCACTGGAATCATAAAACGACGTATCAGACGGAAAAAGGAGAAGAACTATGAGAGATTTAGAAAAGTACAAAGGCATTATTCCTGCATTTTATGCATGTTATGACAATGAAGGCCGGATCAGTCCGCAGGGGGTACGGGAGCTGACAAAATACTATGTAGACAAAGGGGTCAAAGGGGTATACGTCAATGGTTCCTCTGGTGAATGTATTTATCAGAGTGTCGAAGATAAAAAATGTGTGCTGGAAAACGTCATGGAAGCAGCAGAAGGAAAGCTGACTGTAATCGCCCATGTAGCCTGCAACAACACGGCGGACAGTATGGAACTGGCAGCACATGCCCAGAGCCTCCACGCAGACGCGATCGCAGCAATCCCTCCGATTTATTTTCATCTGCCGGAATATGCGATCGCAGAATACTGGAACGATATCAGCAGCGCTGCGCCTGATACTGATTTTGTCATTTACAATATCCCGCAGCTTGCCGGTGTTACCCTGACAATGGGTCTTTTTGCGAAAATGCGGGAAAATCCGCGCGTGATCGGGGTAAAGAACTCCTCCATGCCGGTGCAGGATATCCAGATGTTTTTACAGGCTGGCGGCGATTCCTGTATCGTATTTAATGGTCCGGATGAACAGTTTATCAGCGGCAGGGTCATCGGCGCACAGGGGGCGATCGGCGGTACGTACGGCGCCATGCCGGAGCTGTTCTTAAAAATGGATGACTGCCTCAAAGCCGGACAGATTGAAAAAGCCCGCGAGATCCAGTATGCGGTAAACGAAATCATCGCTAAAATGTGCTCTGCACACGGAAATATGTACGGTGTCATCAAAGCCATTCTCAAAATCAACGAAGGTCTGGAGCTGGGTGGTGTCAGAAAGCCTCTTCCATCCCTGACTAAAGATGACGGGAGTATTGTAGCGCAGGCCGCTTCGATGATACAGGCAGCCAAAGCAGCTTATCTGTAACGATCGCAGCAACTATCAGACAGGAGGAGTCATGTATGCAGGGTTTTACAACTATTGATCTTATTATTTTAATCGTTTATCTGGCAGCCGTATTATTTGCAGGACTTTTCTTTGCGAAGAAGGAAATGAAAGGCAAGGAATACTTTAAAGGAGACGGCACGATCCCGTGGTGGGTGACATCTGTATCCATCTTTGCGACGTTATTAAGCCCGATTTCTTTTTTATCCCTGGCAGGCAACTCTTATGCCGGCACATGGATTATGTGGTTTGCACAGCTTGGAATGCTCCTTGCCATCCCGTTTACGATCCGGTTTTTCCTGCCAATCTACAGCAAACTGGATATTGATACGGCCTACCACTATCTGGAGCTGCGGTTTGAAAGCAAGGGGCTGCGTGTACTTGGCGCTGTCATGTTTATTATTTATCAGATCGGGCGGATGTCCATCATTATGTATCTGCCGTGTATGGTACTTTCCAATCTGACCGGAATCAATGTCAATCTGCTGATCATTATCATGGGTGTGATCGCAATCATTTATTCCTATACCGGAGGGCTGAAATCCGTATTATGGACGGATTTTATCCAGGGCTCTGTCCTGCTTGTGGGCGTTACGATTGCCCTGCTGTTCTTAGTCGCGCATACAGACGGCGGCTTTGGCGCTATCTTCGATGCCTTTTGCAATGACGGCAAGTTTCTGGCGCCGGATCAGCCAGTATTCAGCCCGAATCTGCTTAAAGACAGCGTATTTTTGTTAATCGTCGGGGCAGGCTTTAATACGATGGGGTCTTACGTATCCAGTCAGGATATCGTACAGCGTTTTACGACGACGACGGATACAAAAAAACTGAACAAAATGATGCTGACAAATGGAGCTTTATCGATTTTTATCGCTACTGTATTTTACCTGATTGGTACCGGACTGTACGTTTTTTACCAGCAAAATGAGCTTCCTCCGGCAGCGGCACAGGATCAGATTTTTGCTTCTTATATCGCGTTTGAGCTGCCTGTCGGCGTAACCGGACTTCTCTTAGCTGCCATATACGCGGCATCCCAGTCCACCTTATCGACCGGATTAAACTCCGTTGCCGCAAGCTGGACACTTGATATTCAGGCCAGAGTCAGCAAAAAGGAGCTGAGTCTGGAAAAACAGACAAAAATCGGACAGTATGTATCGCTCATTGTCGGTATCTTTGCCATTATTGTATCGATTGTACTGGCAAATGGCGACATCAAGTCTGCCTATGAATGGTTCAACGGATTTATGGGACTTGTACTCGGTATTCTGATCGGCACGTTTATTTTAGGCGCGTTTACAAAAACGGCAAATGCGTTTGGCGCGACGATGGCGTTTATCGCGGCTTCTGCGGTGATGGTCGGCATCAAGTACTTTGCTCCGGCTGGTTCGGTATCTATCTGGTCCTACTCCATTATCTCGATTGTCGTTTCCCTGCTTGTCGGCATTCCGGCCAGTCTGATCAACCGGAAACTGACCGGTGATCTGTCCTCTCCGGCAGACAGTACGACAATTTACAACTAACCGTAACGGTAAACCAGTATCATTTTTCAATGCACAGGGAGGGTTTTTATGATTTTTGGAACTATGAAACGTCTGGACGAATATCCGTTTCTGGAAAAAGACATCGCGGAATGCTTTGCATACGCAAAAGCGCATCCTCTGGCAGACTTTGAAAACGGCTGTCACGAAATAGACGGAAAACGGCTGTTTGTGAATATTACAGAATATACGACCACAACAGAGGATCTGCGTTTCTGGGAAGCTCACAGACAGTATCTGGATCTGCATCTGATGCTGCGCGGCACCGAACAGATTGACCTGAATTTTATCGATAATCTGAAGCAGAAGTCTTATGAGGAAAAAGACGATTTTCTGCCTCTGGAGGGAGAAAAAAACAGTTCTGTGATCCTGCGGAAGGACGATTTTTTAATCTGCTATCCAGGCGACGGACACCGGACTGCCATAAAGGTGGGCCAGCCGGAAACGATCAAAAAAGCGATTTTCAAAATTCGCTGTCTGCATCCGGATCATGATCCAAAAAACTATGAAGAAAGCGGTATCTAAAAGATATGAACGGGTATGAAAATGAAAAAATATGTTAGTATAGATATTGGAGGAACCGCCATCAAATACGGTCTGATCAGCGCCGACGGCATGATCATCAGCCGCGGGGAAACGCCTACTGAAGCAGAACGCGGTGGTCCGTGGATTTTGAAAAAAGCCATCACGATCACAGAGCGGCTGTATCAGGAGCAGAATCAGGAGATTGCCGGAATCTGCATCTCTACTGCCGGAATTGTAGACACGAAAAAGGGGCTGATCCGGCATGCGGCCCCTATGATCCCCCGCTATACGGGTATCTGTCTCAAAGACGCGATGCAGCAGCAGTTTTCCCTCCCCTGTGAAGTGGAAAATGATGTCAACTGCGCGGGACTGGCGGAATATCTGACCGGCGCCGGAAAGGAAAGCGATCCGATGCTGATGCTGACGATCGGTACCGGAATCGGCGGATGTCTCGTCACGGGCGGCCATGTCTATCATGGTGTCTCTTACAGCGCCTGCGAGGTCGGATATATGCATATGAAAGACAGTGATTTTCAGACACTGGGCTCTGCCAGCAGCCTGGTCAGACGCACCGCCAGACGCAGGCAGGAACCGGAAGAAGACTGGAACGGCGTACGGATCTTTAGCGAAGCCCAGCTTGGAAATTCTGTCTGCGTGCAGGCCATTGATGAAATGACAGACGTACTCGGTCTTGGCATCGCCAACCTGTGCTACGTGCTCAATCCCCAGACGGTAGTACTCGGCGGAGGCATTATGGCACAGGAAGATTATCTCAGGGACCGGATCCAGAGGGCCGTGGAGTCGTATTTAATCAAAAGCATTGCTGCGAATGTCACCATTACTTTTGCAAAGCACAGAAATGACGCCGGTATGCTCGGTGCATTTTATCACTTTCAAAGCTGTCATCCGGATCCCTGATTCCGGATGCGTCTTTTATACAGACGCCTGGACCTTCCTGAATAAACAGAACATGAAACTGAGGTTGATCTTATGGAATATTATATCAAATCCGTCGTGC
>CANTHI010000197.1 GCA_947653505.1 uncultured Eubacterium sp. | reverse complement strand
ATATGTCCAGCTTTATGGTCAGATTATGGTCTGATTTTAGTATGTATGTCTGTAATGAAAACGTCGCATTGAGCATGATACATCCCTATTCCGTTCAGACATACATACTAAAATCAGACCATAATCTGACCATAAAGCTGGACATATTGTTCAGCATCCAGGCGCCAACCAGCAGCATCATTGCAAATACCGCCAGAATCTTCGGCACAAATGTCAGAGTCTGTTCCTGAATCGATGTAACAGTCTGAAAAATACTGATAATCAGACCAACAACAAGCGAAGTAAGCAGCAGCGGCGCTGCAGTCATGATTACCGTATAGATCGCTTCCCGCGAAATATCCATAACCTGTCCTTCAGTAAGCATATTCTGTCCTCCTCAGCCTTCGTCTTTCTTAAACCGTCAGAAAAATGTCTCAACCAGTCTTTTGATCACCAGATTCCATCCATCGGCCAGTACAAATAACAAAATCTTAAACGGCATCGAAATCGTCGTCGGCGGCAGCATCATCATACCCATAGACATCAGTACGGATGACACAACCATATCAATTACAATAAATGGAATATAGATCATAAATCCCATAGTAAATGCCCTGCGCAGCTCACTGATAACAAAGCTGGGAATCAGCACATTAAAAGGGATCTCTTCAGGTGTCTCATACGTAACATCTGCAATCTCGCAGAACATATTAACATCCTTTTCCAGCGTCTGTGGATACATAAACGCACGAAAAGTATCTTCTGCCCGCTCTATCGCCACTTCCAGCGTAATCTCACCCTTATCCAGCGGCTGAAGTGCCTGTTCGTTCACCTGTGAAAACGTCGGTGCCATAATAAAAGCTGTCAGAAAAAGAGCCAGTCCGTTCATAACCTGATTCGGTGGTGTCGACTGGGTACCCAGAGCTGTCCTGACAAAATGCAGCACTACAATAATACGGGTATACGAAGTCAGCATAACCAGAATCGCCGGCGCCAGGGAAAGCACGGTAAGTATAATCAGCATCCGCAGCGGAGCCGATATCCCGCCTTCTTCATTCGGCCATGTATACCAGAGACCATCGTTAACATCTGGTGTTTCTTCTTCCTGTCCCGCAGCCGAATCAAAATTACCGACATTATCTCTTGCAGATGCATACGCCTGCCCACGGGCACAAAACGCCAGACAAATGGTAAGCGCCACTATGGCCAGCATAAATGACGCCATGCAATATTTTTTCTTTCCTGTACTCATTCTTACAATCTGCCTTACTTTTTTGGAAGATGATGTTTTACTTTGTCAAGAATGTCATGGAAACTTTCAGCCATGTCTATCTTCTGCCCTGTCGGTTCCGCAGCATCTGCATGCAGCTGCTCTTTTGGTATCTCAGCCAGCTTTTCAATATGATCTTTGCTTACTGCTATGACAAGGTATACATCTCCTGCTTTAATAATCTGTATGTATCCATTCGTTGAAACCCTTAACGTTTCTAAAAGCTTTAGATTCTGATTGTGAAGCTGTCCCTGCTGATACTTTGCAATCCAGCGTGTTGTCAGCAAAGTAAGCAGCAATACAAGAACAAACAGCATCAGAACCCAGACCAGCTGTCCCAGACTGCGCAGCGTGGAGGCAGCTGTAGCCGTAAGCATCATCCTAGCCAACTACTTTTTTCACAGCTTCCAATACACGCTCTGCCTGAAACGGCTTTACAATAAAGTCTTTTGCCCCAGACTGAATGGCTTCAATAACCATCGCCTGCTGCCCCATCGCAGAACACATAATGACACAGGCACCCGCATCCAGCTCTTTAATCGCCTTTAATGCCTGAATACCATCCATTTCCGGCATGGTAATATCCATCAGAACGAGATCCGGCTTTGTCTCATTATATTTTTCAACTGCCTTTACGCCATTTTCGGCTTCTCCGGCAATCTCATAGCCGTTTTTGGATAAAATGTCCTTGATCATCATTCTCATAAATGCTGCGTCATCACAAATTAATACTTTCTTTGCCATAATATACATTCTCCCTTATTTTTCTAATATGATTGTTTTATCTCTATATGTGAAGGATCTTCCTTATATAAAAAGGATTTTGCTCCTTTCAGAGATTCTTTTATTTATTATAACATATTATAACATAAAACAATAAGTATTAGCAATTATTTTATAATTTCTGTAATTCTTACACCAAAACTTTCTTCGATGACTACTACCTCGCCTTTTGCGACATACTTTCCATTTACAAGAATGTCAATCGGCTCGCCCGCAATCTTATCCAGCTCAATAATCGTACCTGGTGCAAAATCAAGGATCTCCTGTATGGATTTTGTCGTCCGCCCCAGCTCTACCGTAACCTCCAGCGGGACATCCATAATCAGATCGATATTTTCTTTCTGGAAAATCGCCGGATTAAAATCGCCGGAAAAGCTCTGGAACTGTGCCTGCTGGACATTGACCGGCTGCTGCATCATTGGCTGGCCCATCATCGGCTGCTGCATCATTGGCTGGCCCATCATCGACGGATCCATCTGCATCATCGGCTGCTGCATCATTGGCTGCGCCTGCATCGGCTGTGCCTGCGGCTGCTGCGGCGCTACGGCCGGGGCAGGTGATGGAGGCGGCGTAGCCTCTTCCAGATCTTTTGACATATTCGTCTTGATGCTTTCACACATCTCCTTTGCAAATGAGATCGGATACAGCTGCATAATCGTACTGTCTACCAGATCTCCGATTTCCATCTTAAATGAAATCTTGATAAAATCTCCGGTTAAAAATTCATCAATCTCTTTTTCATCCAGACTGTCCGTCAGATCAATCAGATTCGCTTCCGGAGGGCTGATATCAATCGTCTTGTCCAGCATCGAGGATAATGACGTGGCTGCCGATCCCATCATCTGATTCATCGCTTCGCTGATCGCGCTTAAATGCAGCTCGCCCAGCTCCACTTCTGTATTTGTGCCGTCACCACCCATCATAAGATCGGTAATAACCTTTACATCCTGTTCCTTTAATACTAAAAGATTGCTGCCATCCAGTCCTACGGTATAAGCGATCCGGATAAATACACACGGTCTTTCATACTGGCTCACGATGTCTTCCCATTTCGCCATCGATACGACCGGAGTGGATATGTCTACTTTATGGTTTACGAGTGAAAACAATGTCGTCGCCGCTGTACCCATACTGATATTCGCAATCTCACCAATTGTATCACATTCATCCGCAGTGATCTGATCGCTGCCTGCGGCAGGCGCCCCAGCGCCGGCTGCATCTCCGCCATTCTGCAAAAGCGCTGTGATTTCCTCCTGTGACAATACTCCATCCATAATCTACTCTATTCCTCTCTTATAATTGACGTTACCCTGACTGCATAGTTATCACCCGACACACCAGGCAACGCAGTGAACTTTCTCATACTTCCAACGTAAATGCTCAGCTCATCTTCTACCTTTGTATCCAGGCGGATGATATCGCCTGGCCGCAGCCCCGCAAAATCACTGATTGCAAAAGAGCTGGTGCCCAAAACCGCTTTGACAGGTATCGGCGCTTTTTCCAGCAGATTTTCTACCATATTGCTGTAAGAAATCTCTTCTTTTTCCTGCTGGCTGGAATACCAGAACTTTGTATTGAGCTTATCCATGACCAGATCGAGTGTAATATAAGGAAGACAGACATTCATAAGACCTTCCACTTCACCAATCTTAATATTGATCGTAACGATCGCGATCATTTCGCTTGGTGAAATAATCTGCGCAAACTGTGAGTTTGTCTCGATACGCTCCAGCCGGGGCGTCAGCTCCACGACATTTTTCCACGGCTCCCGCAGCAGATTGACACAGACCGTCAAAAGTCTCTCGATAATCAAAAGCTCAATCTCGGAAAACTCCCTCGCCTTTGCCAATGGTTCCCCAAGACCTCCCAGCATCCGGTCGACCATCGCATAACCAATATTCGTAGCCATCTCCAGCAGAATATTTCCTTTTAAAGGTGCAAAATTAATTACCCCAAGAAGCATGGGATTCGAAAGCGAATTTGCAAATTCCGAATACGTAACAGCTTCTGAATTAACGACCTCCACCTGTATATTTTTTCGCAGATACACAGGAAGATTCGTAGACAGCAGACGTCCGTAATGCTCAAAAATAATTTCCAGTGTCCGCAGATGTTCTTTTGAAAATTTGGAAGGTCTTGCAAAGTCATAATTCTTGACTGGCTTCTCTTCCGTATCCTTCATCTCATCTACATCGACTTCGCCGCTGCTGAGCGCTTTGAGCAGATTATCTATCTCACTCTGAGACAAAACATCAGCCATGAATCTCACCACCTGTCATTTGTTTTATTCTAACTTTTACTGATAATTTGTCTCTGAGAAGGTAATGGCAATGATAAAGTCAGAATCAAAAAGCTCCTGCATCTGATCTAAAATATCACTGCGGATTTCTTCCTGTCCTTCATCCGTACGGATTTCATCATAGGTATATCTCAAAAAGGTATTAATCACGATCTCCTGCAGCAGGGCTTCCCTGCCTTCAATCTGACCCTTCTTTGTTTCATAATCGGTATCCAGCTTGTTCAATACCGCGGATACTTTGGTAACGACATAATGATCTTCATTGTCCGCTCCCCGTTTCAGGGTAAATGTCTGGACATCGTCTCCTGTAATCAGCACCATATCCGTCTGATCGATCGGAATGGTATTTCCATTATAGACCTTGCCGCTTTCCAGCTCCAGCTTAATCGCCGTACAGACTTCCGTAATCAGCTTGTTCGACTGCTTCGCGGTCGGCACCAGCGTCATCATAATGACCGCTGAAAGCACTACATTCACAAATACGAGTGCCATAATCAATACAGACATTAAATTCTTTTTCATCTGTTATCCCATCCTTTACTTTTCTTCAACATGATCCGAATTATATGAATTAAATACCTTGATCTCCACCCTGCGGTTTTGCGCGCGTCCCTCCGGCGTTCCATTATCAGCTACCGGTACATAATCCCCGCGTCCGGAAGACTTCAGATTCGCAGGATTCAGATGCGTGGACGAGCGCAGATAATCCGCCACGGACAGCGCACGGTACATCGAGAGCACATTATTATCCGCAAATCTGGCGTTGTGGACCGGAACATTGTCCGTATGCCCTTCAATTTCGATCATATTGCTTTTAAATTTTTGCAGAATCTTTCCGATTTTATCTACGAGCGGCTTTGCCTCTTCAGCCAGATCAGACGAACCGGACGCAAACAAAATCGCGCCGTTTAACGTCATTGCCACATACTGCCCGTTAAAATCTACCTGCACCATATCCTGAATGCCATATTTTTGCAGCATCCGGTCTACTTTTTCCGCCATCTGCTCCGACTCTTTGATCTCCGCTTCTTCGACAAGATCAATGGCTTCTTTTTCGGTCATCTGGTCATTTTCTGTCCCTGCCACCTTATTGGAATCCTGATCGCGCGCTGCTTCAATGCCTTCTTTTTGTCCATCAGAATTTGCAAAGCCTTCTTCTGGATAATGATTGGCGCCATCGTCGTCTGCCAGCGTATGCAGGATATCCTTTTTCTCCGCGTCAGACTTGCCGTCGCCGGAGCTTGTATTTTTCGGATTGAAATAAACATCAAATTTCTGCATCTGGTTAATGCCTGCCGACACCATCTTTCCTTCACCGACCGAAGAGCCTCCGCCCTTTAAAATACTGTACTGGCTCTGCAGGGACGCAATCAGCGCTTCAAACTTCTCTTCATCTACCGATGACATGGAGAACAACAGTACGAAAAAGCATAACAGCAGGTTCATCAGATCGCTAAACGTAGCCATCCACGCCGGCGAGCCTTTTGGTGGTTCTTCCTGTTTTTGTCTTGCCATTCTTATTCACCGCCTCCGCCGCCTGGGCCACCGCCGCTAAGCTCTTCACGCGCTGACGGAGCCAGGAATGATTTCAATTTTTCTTCAATAACACGCGGATTTTCACCTGCCTGTATCGATAATAAACCTTCTACAGTAATTTCTTTCACCATCATTTCCAGATCGTTGTTGACTTTCAGCTTGGATGCTGTAGGATCACACAGCCAGTTTGCGATTACGGACCCGTAGAACGTCGTCAGCAACGCAACCGCCATGTTTGGCCCGATAGAAGAAGGATCACTTAAGTCTTTTAACATCTTGATCAGACCGATCAGCGTACCGATCATACCCCAGGCAGGGCCTAACGCTCCCCACTTTTCATAAAAAGCAATAACTGTTTTATGTCTTGTCTCAATACAGCTTAGATCAGTCTCCAAAATCCCGCGCACCAGCTCCGGATCCGTACCATCGACAACAAGCATAATTCCTTTTTTCAAAAATTCGTCTTCTACGCCGTTTGCTGCTTCTTCCAGTGCAAGCAGACCTTCTTTTCTGGCTATATTCGACATACTGATAATATTGCGGATTGCCTCCGCGGCATCTGCCTGCGGCTGTTTGAACGTCAGCGCAAACGCCTTAAAGGAATTAATCGTATCCGGCAGCTTATTACATCCGATAACACCACACAAAGAACCACCAAGTGTAATAAGTACTGAGGGAATATCAATAAATGATTCCGTAATGACATTAAACTGGAACGTCCCCAGATCGGTATTAAACGTCATACCAAAGATCATCATGAGAATACCAATTACCAGTCCTAACAAAGTTGCTATATCCAATTTTTTTCACCTGCCAATAAATTTTTCTCTTGTATAACACTCCTTATGTACGGCTAGACTTCCTGTACCTGATTACGGAATATTAGACAATCATTTAATATTTTTCTTCTATATAATATTACTAGATTTTGTATCTCTTGTCTACTTTCTTTTACAATAATTTTTTTACCGGATAGAAATGAAATGACGGTATCCGGCGTCTCTTCTACGAATTCAATCTGATCGGAATTAATTAACAGTTTTGTATCGTTCAGTCTTGTTACTTCTATCATGGTAAGTCATCCCTTTCTTGCCTGTGGCGGTGCCGTCGAGGAAGTTGCCTGAATAGACCTGCA
>CANTHI010000196.1 GCA_947653505.1 uncultured Eubacterium sp. | reverse complement strand
CGGAGGCGTATAATGTCAGGCTTTTCTTTGTCTCATCCGTAAGGAGGCAGTCATATTCTAAAAATGCACCAGAAAGCGCAGAAACAAAACTTTGCTCCGATGCAAAATCAGCGTGACTGATCGTCTGAAAATCAAGGCTGATAACAATATATTCCTGCTGCAAAAAGTCTGCAAGAGCTGTCAGTACAGTTGTTTTACCGTACTGTCTGGCCCGGTTGATCGTAAAATATTTACCGGCATCTATCATGGATTTTATTTCATTCAGACGACTGGACAGGTCAACCATATAGTGAAGCTGTGGATCGCAGTAGCCATCTGTATTAAAAGTTTTGGGCATTGGCGGGGTCTCCTTTCGCGAAACCGTTTTTTATCATATTAGCATAAGCCATAGAGGATTGCAATTGGATAAAATACAGGAAACCAGCGCCCGTAACAGTGCAGGTATCTGAACTGTTACCAGCGTCCTGCTTGCCGGGGCAGCCAGATTGTGATAAAATAATGGCAATGCGGCTATCCGCAATACGGTTGGAAGGAGTACAGAATATGTCAGAAAAATATCACGGAATACATCAGTTAACAGACAATCCATTTTTGAATCTGTATGAGATGGATGCGGTTGACACAAAAGGGAAAGGCTTTCACTATTATTTTGCGTCCAGAAATGACGCGCAGCATATTAAAATCAGAACAAAATCCATGAAAGCAGAAGGAATTGTGATCTATGCGGTGACGACGGAGGAACATCCGAGACTGGCGCTGATCCGGCAGTACCGCTATCCGCTGGACGCGTTTTTATATGAACTGCCGGCAGGGCTGGTGGATGGCGATGAGACGCCTGGTATGGCGGCAGCCAGAGAGATGAAAGAAGAGACAGGGCTGGATTTTACGGAATATACCGGAGGAAAGGCATGTTACCGCAGACCGTTTTTTTTGGGACCCGGATTTACGGACGAGACGAGTGTGTCGGTATTTGGTACCGTAAGCGGCAGCATTTCGGATGCGTTTGTGGAGGACACCGAAGAAATTCAGGTAATTCTCGCAGATAAGGCGCAGGTCCGCCAGATTCTGGCGCAGGAACGTGTTTCAATGCGCGGGGCGTTACTGATGATGCATTTTCTGAATGCGGAAGAACCGTTCGCGTTTCTGGATGTCTGAACTGTCTGACGGACCGGATTCCCTTCCCGTTCCAATGCCTGGGAGAATCTTAGGAACTGTTTACAAGTTATTTATGAACAGTTCCTTACAAAAATGTAAGAAGATGCGGAGGCGTCTGTAGCATTTCTGTTAGATTGAGATGGTAAAATGCTGCTAACGAAAAAAGAAAGGAGTGCGGCAGCTGCCCTGTGCCGGCAGGACACCGGATGGGCAGCTGCTGCAGAACAAGCAGTATGAGTGGGATGGAAGTATTAAATGTGACCGGTCTGACAAAGACATATGGAAATGGCGGAAACATGGTTTATGCTCTGAAAAATGCGTGTTTGCGTGTGACGCAGGGTGAGTTTGTGGCAGTTGTCGGAACATCTGGTTCCGGTAAAAGTACTTTTTTAAATCTGATCGGGGGACTGGATGCGCCGGACAGTGGCCGGATTGTGATCAGTGGCAGGGATATTTGCGGGCTGCGCAGACGGGAGAGGACGATCTTCCGGCGCAGGAATATCGGATTTATTTTTCAGAATTACAGTCTGATGCCGGTTCTGAATGTATATGACAATGTGGCATTGCCAGTGAGCTTTGACAGGGGACAAAAAATCGACCATGATTATATCAGGGCGCTTTTGTCAGATCTTGGCCTCTGGGAGAAACGGCTGAAATATCCATCTGAGCTTTCCGGCGGGCAGCAGCAGAGGACAGCAATCGCGAGGGCGCTGGCGAATACGCCGGCTATGATACTTGCGGATGAACCGACCGGAAATCTGGACTCCAGGACTACTTCAGAAGTGATGGGACTTTTAAAAAACAGTGCCAGAAAATACAACCAGACGATTCTGATGGTTACGCATAATGAAATTCTTGCAAATTCGAGCGACCGGATCATAAGGATCGAAGATGGCGTATTATGGGAAGAAGGTGAAAAAAATGCTGAAGCTGGCGTTTCAATCGATCTTTTACCATAAAAAACGTGCCGCTGCGGTTCTGACAGGCATGGTGCTGTCGGTCGCGTTGCTTACTGGCATCAGTTCCCTCATTGCCAGTGGGCGCCATAGCAATATTCAAAACTGTAAAGAAATCTATGGAGACTGGAATTATGTCATATTCGGTGATGAAGAGACGGCCATACATCTGTCAGAAGCAGAGGAGGAAGGCTGTCTGGTTAAAAAATACGGTATTCTGAAAGTAGCGGGCTTTCTCGAAGAAGAGCAGCTAAGTCTGCAATATGCGGATGCTTCCTATCTGGAAATGATGAACCAGCCGGTTTTGGAAGGCAGTTATCCGCAGCAGAAAAATGAGATTGCCATGAGCCGGTTTACGCTGGATAATCTGAACCGGAATGCAGGTGTCGGGGATCTGGTCACGTTAAATGGACGTAGTTACCGGATTTGCGGGATCTTAAAAGATCCCTGGTCTTTGGATATCCGGGTACTGACGGCGTTTGTCAGTAAAGAGGCAGTGGAGCAGGATGCGGATTCTTTTGTTTATCTGAAAATGGATGAATCTGTCAGACTGTACCGGCAGGAGCGTGTACTTAGGAAACAGCTGGATGCAAATGGAAAAATAAAAGAAAACAGAAATCTGAATGGCTATTTTGGGGAAGAGGATCCAAAGGGTCTGCTATCCATGATCTGGAAAGCAGTTTTTGACAGGGATGTGGATCCGTATGTGCGGTCTCATAATTTTACTTATTATTTACTGGAGGCGAATGCAACGCTAAATCTGTCGTTCAATGGAACGATCCTATTTCTTGGACTGTTTAGTCTGTTTATTATTTACAGCGTTTTTCAGATTGGAATGGAAAAGCGTATGTCTGAATATGGGATTCTGCAGGCTCTGGGAATCGGACAGGGAAATCAGTTTCTGCTCGTACTGGCAGAGCTGTGGTCTTTGCTCCTGATTGGATTTCCAGCAGGCGCTCTGGTTGGGAACGGCGCTGCTGCAATGCTGTACAGCCGGTTTTACACGGTCTTTCTGGATATGGGAATTGTCAGGCCGGTATCACAGCATGGCGGAAGCGAGACAAAATATTATACAGATGCTGCCAGACTGACAGCACAGGGATTTCAGGTCAGTATGGCGGCTGTAATATTTGGGGCTTTGTTTCTCACACTGACAACTGCATGGATAGCATGGCGGATTTCCTGCAAAACAGAAAAGATGACAGTGATACAGATGCTGCATCAGATGTCTGGAGATCGCATTAGAAAAAGAAAAACGATTTACAGCCGGAAAAAATGTGATATGCCGGCTTTATTAAATAGAAAATTTATGCTGCGCAGAAAAAAGTCATTTTTTAGTATCCTGTTGTCGTTGTCGCTGGGAGGCGCGGTGTTTTTGTGCGTCAGCTATGTGCTGGTCAATGCAAAGGAAAGCAGTCAGATGCAGCTTGCTTCGGATGACGGGCTGGGGAATGATTTTAAAATTTATGAAAATCACGCGAATCTGAACCAGACGATTAGTCAGAGGAAGGCAGATGCTTTTGGAAGTATTCAGGGAATTAGAGAGATCTATCCGGTAAAAAGCTACATTTGCGAACTGATTCGGAAAGAAGAGGAAATAATATGGAAGCCTTTTTTTGTAAATGTGAATGAAAATTATGGAGCAGCTTTCGATGGGATCTGCAGGCAGCTGACGGATGGGGACTATGCGGTCAAAAGCAATCTGCTCGGATATAATGACAGCATGACCGGACAGCTTCGCCCTTATCTTCTGGACGGGGATATTCAGGTGGAAAACATGAAACGCAGGAATGAAGTGATTGTTGTCGATATGATGGATGGGCAGGGGAATTATGGTGGATTTTCCCTGTCAGCAGGAGATACCATTATGCTGCGTGTACCGGACAGGCTGGAAGGTACCGTACAGGATTTCAGACAAAAGGGTCATCAGCAGGAAATGGAGTTTACAATTGCGGCTGTAGTAAAAAGGCCGTTGCTGCGTGACAGCTGGCTGTATGAAGATGTGGAGGAAAATTCGGATGGCTATACGTTTTCCATTATTATGACACAGGAGCAGATGCAGCGTAGCTTTGGCATCAGCGGATACCGGGTGATTGGACTAAAGGCAGAGGATCATGCGGATATAGAAGCTGTCGCTGATGAGATTCAGGCGATGGCAGCAGATATGGACGGAGTGTTTTTTCAGGATTATACAGGTTCGATCAGAAGGCAGAAGGAATATCTGACACAGAAGGCATTTTTTTATTATGGAA
Organism: uncultured Eubacterium sp.; assembly: GCA_947653505.1. The sequence continues at coordinate 2,652 of CANTHI010000196.1, read as the reverse complement.
TTGCGGCTATGTTTTTTATCATCAGCCTGTTTCACATTATGAATACGATGAATCATATTATTTTATCAGGAAAGCATGAATATGGAATCTTAAGGGCAATGGGTATTACAGATCAGAATCTGGTCAGGATGATGCTGCGGCAGGGATTGTCGTATGGATGTCTGTCCAGTGTGCTGACGATTGTTTTTTATTTTATGTCACAGGAGATTGCCAGATATTTTATGGTGCACGTTTCCAGACTTCTGATGATTGATCTGCAGGTAAGCCCCTGGCTGATAGCAGGCACAGTGGCTGCCAATATTTTCGCAGGTATTTTTGCGGTCATGGCGCCAGCATATGCAGTCATAAAAGAGGATATCATACCACAGATCAATCGATAAACATAGCTTTCTATAAGAGAAAGGACAGCAGTCATGAACAAGAGAATACTGATTGTAGAAGATGACAGGGAGCTGATGGAAAGCCTGACCTACGCTTTTAGGGAAGAAGGATATGAAATTACGCAGGCATTCAGAAAACGGGAGGCAGAAGCTGTGACCACTCAAAAAAACTTTGACCTGATTGTGCTGGACTGGAACCTTCCGGATGGAACAGGCCTTTCTTTTTGCAGGGAGCTGCGGAATCATTCGGACGTTCCGGTGCTGATGCTTACGGCAAGAGATACGGAAATAGATGAAATCCGTGCACTGAATCTGGGTGTGGACGACTATATGAGAAAGCCTTTTTCACTAGGCATCTTAAATGCAAGAATCTGCAATATTCTGCGCCGGAAGGAAGCAACGGGAGTCATAAAGGAAGACGGAATTGTGCTCGACCATAACAGTTCCAGAATCATACGGAATGGCAGGGAAATCCCTGTCACTTCCATTGAACACAGGCTGTTATGGTATTTTATGGAAAACAAGGGGAGAATCCTTTCGAAAGAGCAGATTCTTGCACATATCTGGGACAGAAATGATCAGTATCCGGATGAAAATATCGTCTCAGTGAATATCAGGCGTCTTAGAATGAAAATAGAAGACGATCCGTCAGATCCGCAATACATCCGGACTGTATATGGGGCAGGCTATTTGTGGAGGTCATCCTGACAGCGGTGCTGGCGGCGCTGTGTCTGATTCTGGCCGCTGCAGTGCTTTTTCTGCTATGGTATGCGCATCATGCGGTCAGGAAAGTGTATGAGACAGCAGACGGCCTGCTGGACGATATTTTGCGGGGCAGAAAGATAACAGCACCGGAACTAAAAGAAGGTATGATACATGCACTGGCAGGAAAAGCAGTCCGGATTCAGCAAAACCAGAATGCTGCGGTGAGTCAGTCGGAGCAGGAGAAACAGCAGGTAAAAATGCTGATCTCGAATATGTCGCACCAGTTAAAAACACCTCTGGCAAATGTGATGCTTTATGAAGATCTGTTAATCGGTAAAAAACAGATGACAGAAGTCCGGAAGGAAAAGATATTACATCAGATGCGGATGCAGACAGAAAGGATTGACTGGATCTTAAATTCTTTGTTTAAAATGGTAAAACTGGAGCAGGATACGATTGAATTTGCAGTCGCCGCTTATCCAGTGAAAGGCACGCTGCTGGCTGCATTATCAACTGTTTATGAAAAAGCTTTAAAAAAGGATATTTCGTTTTTTGTGCAGGAATTTGAGGATGTCAGATTGCTGCATCATCCGGAATGGACGCAGGAGGTTTTTGTGAATCTGCTGGAAAATGCGGTAAAATATTCTCCCAATGGTACACAGATACAGATCAGACTGCAGAAATATGAAATGTACAGTGTGATACAGATTATGGATCATGGAATCGGCATTCCAAAAGCAGAACAGCAGAAGATCTTTTTCCGGTTTTATCGTGGCAGCAACGCGGAAAATTATGAGGGCTCGGGAATAGGATTGTATTTGTCCAGACTGATTATAGAAAAAGAGAATGGTTATATAAATGTCAGCTCCATGCCACAGAAGGGGAGCTGCTTTCAGGTGTTTCTGCAGAATGAGTGTCTGGGGCCGGGTAACGGATGAAGTTCCATGCGCCTGATTTCCCCGCAGCACTCCCGAAGAAAAATCAGGCGCACGATTCAGTAGGTTATTTATTTACTGTTCCTTACTTTAAAAAGTCCGCAAAGGATGTTGTACCATAATAATCCCCGCCAGTTACAAACTCCCTGCCGGATACATAAGCATGGATATGAATCCCTTTGTACTGGAAATACAGCTTTGGATAATCATAATACGTGAGTCTGCCAGTTTTTTTCGTCTTTTTTTCGATTCTGACGGTTTTGCTTTTTCCTGCCGGTATGGTGATCTTTCGGACAGTCCAGTCTGGTTTTTGAATTTCCCTGTCATCGGAAGGTTTTTCTTTGCCAAAGGAGAGCTGGCACCAGTTTGTATCAATTCCTTCTATTGTGATATCCGAGTCCGTATGATTTTTATATTTGAAATTTAAAATTACTTTTCCATCCGAAGCTTTTGCAGATTTTCTGACTGCCTGCAATTCCAATCTGGGAAGCGCACTGACAGGGAGTCTTCCGCTTTGAAACAAACCGCGGTGATATTGCAGGGCTGTTTCCGTATCTTTTAAAAGTGTTACGGTCCACTGCTGATAATCATGAAGCTCAGTCAGGCTGACAGCGTCTTTGTCCGAAGCAGTC
>CANTHI010000195.1 GCA_947653505.1 uncultured Eubacterium sp. | reverse complement strand
TGGCTTCGGAAGAATGTTAGAAGCCCTTGGTATTCTGCCCGATACACAGGCGGCGAAGCCGAAGCGGCACCTTTAGCTGCTGGCGGAGCCAGAGCGAAGTAGGTGTCGCGCCCGTCCGGTACCACAGAGTAGATGCAGAATGCTTAGGGCTTCTTGCATTCTGGAGCGGACACAGCAGACGGGGCAAATTTCCTCTCCCAGCGTCCGTGCAACCTATTTGATAATTATCATTTTTCAATCAGACTAAGCCTGCCTTTTACATGGGAACTTTCCATTCCGGAAAAATATACCGGAGATGGCCTTCCGGATGGACATTCACCTGTTTTAATCCGATGCGGAAAGAAACAGATCGGGACGATTGACTATGATAGTTTTGATCCAAACGGCATGGATGCATTATCTTCAGACTATTACCGTATGGTATACAGCCAGATCATGTCAGATTCTGTTGCTTCCTGGGATTACCTTTATACCCCGATAAAACAACGAAAACATTTTGAATCTGCTACCTGCAGAATATGGGTCAGAGATACTGACCCAAAAGATTTTGTTCCTGGTATCCTTGTCTACGACAATCAATCAGGTGTTTATATTAAAATAAGCTTCCTGGATCCAGGCATAAGCGATACGGTTTTGGCTCAGATTGCTAATACAATTTCCTTTTCACACCAATAAAAGTGTGAACAAATATGTCATTCTGCATAACCTGGAAACCAGAGTGTAAAACCTACGGAATCATCCATACGCTTACGCTCTGGTTTCTCAAATTTTTTCCGCTGAATGTAATATCTACATGTAACATTTCATATCATTCGCTGCACGTTTCTATATTAATTTTCTTTGATCAGCGTAGCCTTCATATTGATATTCCCATCCATTTTGATCGAACTGCCGCTGCAGGATTCTTCCAAAGAACCAGACGCGGACAGCGACATCTTTTTGCCGGATGAGGCTGAGAGATTTTTGGAAGCAGAAAGAGCCATATCATCATTGGAACCTGCCGTAAACTTCTTTTCACTAGCAATCTCCATCGTGTCCCCGCTGAAGATCCTGACTGGTTTTTTTGCCGAGATACTGATACCGTCATCCGGAGTTGTATGGATATTATTTTCCTTATTTGTGATTGTAATCGAATCCTCTGCTGTTACCTGCAGATTTTTTCCCGCATAAATACTGAAATCATTTTTACTTGTCATGGAGATATTATCTCCGCTTTCTACGGTAATATTTCCATCGCTGATAATCTTTACCTCTTTGTCGGTAAACACGTCCACGCCTGTTTTTTCATGTATCCGGATCAGGGTGATTCCGTCATTTGCCGTGATCAGTATTTCTTCGTGATCCAGCTTGATTTCCTTCCCGTCCGGTGTCCGCAAATATTTGACACCCGGATCTTCCATCTTTTCTGTATCTTCCTGCCGGATAGACTGTACGGCATATGCCTGATTTTCATCCTCTGTCGGAAAGATAATCTGTACCGTATCTCCCTCCTCCGGCATTACATACCAGCCGGTATGCCCTTCTGCGGAGTAGCCGGTTGCGTATGGAAATGGATATGCTTTCCCTTCGTCCTGTGTCTGATCAATGGAAAGATGGACTTTTACCGTGTCATGAATCGCTTTTAAGACTTTTCCATCCAGCGTAAGACCGCTGATATATGGATGACAGGCTCTGGCTGCCGCTATGCCTGATTTTGTCGTGGCACTACAGGTACACAGCAGTACGGAGCCTTTCAGACGCAGACTGACCTGCCTGACATACAGACTCTTTCCCCTGATTGTCACCTGATCGCCGATTTCAAGCGCTGCAAATTCTGTGCGGATCGTATATTCTGCCGCGTCCTGCTCCTGAAAGGAGATCTCCCTGCTCTGTGACAGCTTCCGGAAACGGGATACCTTTTTGCGGACGGAAAAATCAGACTTGCCGGTCTCTTCGGAATAAGACTTTCCATCTGCCAGTCCAAAGGAAAACGCGGGCTTTTCCTGTGTCGGATCCGGCACCAGTACACTATTGCTGTGGGATGCCAGCCGCTTTAAAAACTCCCAGTCTGTCTCCCGGTACTGCAGCAGCAGATTTTCGATCTGATGATCCGGCGCCACGCATTTTGCCGTTCCAGCGTATTCTCCTGTGATCTCATTTACGATGCTTTGATAGCTGCGGCCTTTTTCCTGAAACGAACGTTTCTTTTCCGTCTGGTCCATCTTTATCGTATAAGAGACAGCTTCGGCTTCCAGATAGTATACCCCATTTTCACAGATCACGCCTACATCAGCTGCCACCCCGCAAAACAGAATCTTTCCTGCTTCTGTAAGTTTTATCGTCTGGGAATCCCACTGCTGCCCGATCAGGCTGTCTTCTTCCCCTTCTTTTAACACACCACGGACATAGAGCCTTGCATGCTCATTGATTTTTTTTACATATTCCAGCTCCAAAATTCTCTCCAGAGCAAATGGCTCCACGCTGTATCTTCCAACCTCCTGCAGTTCCATAAACGCACCCGCCTTTCCCTGTATCCATACCTGCTTGATTCAGGAACCGTATACAAATAGCCGAAACCATTTGCCTGTCCGTTCCTTACGTTTACTGTCCGTCATCTTTAATCTTTAAAATCCCCGCTCCAACCGGGCAGATTGCAACCGACTGATCAACCAGCGCCGGAAGCCCCTGCACCAGTACATTCATTTTTCCATTCAGCCACAACGCACATGCTGGTACACATGGCAAATGCGTCATTTTACATACTCCGAACGGCCCGACGTTGATCAGTGGTTTGCAGTCTCCGATGTTTGCCCGGTCCTGTCCGCGCAGTTTTACACGTCTGCCCGGAGTCGTCCGCAGCGGAGCATCCACTGTCCCCATTGTACAGCTTACCTTCGCGCCATTTACCACATAAGATTGTCCCATAACGGCCTCCTTTTACACTCAGATTGTCCCATAACGGCCTCCTTTTACGCTCAGGTTCATTAAAACACTGCCGGTCCCTGCGTACTTCTCTGGCGGTCCGCGCCGCGGCCTCCGGCTCCGGCAATCCGTACCAGTCTTTCATAAATCTCGTTGTGCGAAAGCTCGCGGAACGGCTCGCCGAGTCTGCGGCAGATATACCGCAGCAGACATTCCCTCGCAACCGGCGTCTCATTCAGGCAAAGCAGGGCAAATGGAACATCCATCTGCGCGGCATCTGTCTGCGCGAGCACCATACGCGCAAACATCCGCATCAGCACCGGTGATACGGTAACTCCGTCCGGTCCAGCATATGGCATCTGCGTGATATCGAGGGTATTGTACGTGGTACGGCAGTCCCGCAGATCCCGGTAATCTTTCCGAAGACGTGCACCTTCGGAAAGGCGGAATCTGCCAAGTTCCATCTCATTGCCGGACGGTTCTGCATTTTTCAGCCGCAGCTCCAGCGGGCGGACATAAAAGTCTTCCGTATTCACAGCCGGATGCAGCCTTAAGCAGGCGGTAATCTGCTGCTCATACGCACGAAACGGTATCGTCTCCCGCTCTGTCAGCACGACCTGCCCCTGATACCATACCGCACCGGCACCTATGACGACAGCTGCGTGCTCTGGTTCCTGCTTATCCGCCTCATAGGTAATGTCAAATCCATACAGAATGCCATCCGCCCAGTCTGATAGTCCCAGTCTGGCCAGTCCGGCCGGAAAATTCCGCAGCGCCTCCAGACTTTCCCTTTTGAGTACCCTGCCCTTTTGAAACAGCGGCTCTGCATAATTCTGCATCTTTAATGCCTCCCGTCAAAAAAATCCGTCTCCCATGCTCCCGGCTCAAATGGTACAAAGCCGGGCGGACGGGTATACAGCCTGTTTGCTTCCCTGGCCGTTTCCAGTACCGAAAAGCCCCAGTTTTCATAATCCCCGTAAATAAACATCCGCAGTTCCCCGTTTCGCATACTGTCCAGATCTTCCTGCCGGATAAATGGATATCCGGACAGCAGCTCCCCGTATCCGGTTTCTACCCTGCCCTCTGTCTGCACCGGATACGGGATGCAGGCTACTTCTTTTTCCATCCCGTCCTTTAAGTGAAACAAAACCTCCTCCGTACCTGTCGGCCTTGACAAAAATCCATACACCTCACCCATCGGCGTTCCCTTTTCCAGCAGCGTTTTCTGCCGCCCGGCCATCTCATAATCCTCTGCCGTAAGGGAATACGGCGCTCTGGCTGGTTCGTAGCTGATTGCCGTACGGATCCTGCCAGTCCTGCAGTCCTGCTGATAGGCCATCGCTCCATCCATACATAAAAACTTCCGTTCGCATCCGGTGTCCCCGCCTGTCCTTGCCTTGCGCCCGGCCACATATTCTTTCATCACTTCCCGAAACAGCCCGATCCTGCTGCTCTGTCCGGACAGGATAATCCGGTCCATATCCATCAGCCTGCCGCTTTCATACCACGGCTCGATAAAATTTTTCAAAAAGCCGTAGATATCCGGCTTTAGCAGCAGATTAACCTCCTCTTTTTCGATCACAAGCTCCGGACAAAGCGTACGGGTCTCCCAGCCTCCCTGTCCTCTTTTCAGAAACAGATGAAAGTCTTCAAAGCAGCCATACGGTGTAAAATCCAAAAACAGCGGCCGGAGTGCAATCCGGCAGACTCCCGGCTGGACATACAGCTTTTTTTTCACAGTTTCCGCCAGATTCCATAAAAAGTAATAATTGCTCCGGACTTTTAAAAACAGATGCTCCGGCTGATTCTGATAATCCGCGAAACGCGTCGGTATCAGCGCTTCAGCCTGCTGATATCTGTCGTCAAACGTTTCATATGCTTTTTCGACACCGTATGCGTCTACCTTTTCATAAATCTGTGCCAGAACGTCCGGAAACAGCGCATCCATTCCGGCCGGCTCTTTTCGCAGGACGGACTCTGCCAGCCGGATTTTCAGATACTGCATCATCCGCCACGTCAGCTGGTTTCCGCCAAAATTCGTATCCCCGTGGGTATACGTGACATGCAGCTCCAGCCGGCTGGTGATCCCTTCGTTTGTAATCCTGTAATGGCAGCTGACCATATCACTCGTTCCTCCGCCACAGTCCAGAATGAGCATCTTTTTGGCTACTCCGTCTTCATAGTCCAGCTTCCGTATCCCCTGCTCCAGAAAATGATATGCGACGGCGACTGCCTCGTCCGTAATATTTTTTGTCAGCACCTCATATTCCGGCAGCGCCTGCTGATACATGCGCAGGGTAAGCGCTTTCTGCTTGACCGGACAGGTGAAACAGAGTCTTGGATACCGGACCCTGTTCTGCTGCTGTGCACGATCAATAATATATAATAAATACGCCCGTATTAAAAACAGGCGCTCCACTTCACACGTATTGCCTTCGAAATCTGAGACCTGGATACGCTCCTGATACCGTCCGGCCCAGCGCTTCATATCATAAAAAATACTGTTGCGCGCCATATATCCCCTGTTTTTTTCCTCCTGCACGGCTTCCTGCCCATACAAAAACGTCATGTGCTCCGGGACTGCGTCACTGCAATCTTTTACCGCCAGCACACTCGGACTGATACAGCAGCGGGTACAGGCGCCCTGCTGCCTCCATGTACAGTCGGAGACTGCCGGAAAGCAAATCCGTTCTCCCGCTGCAGCGCCTGCCTTGCGATAACCGGAGCAGGTCCCTGCCGTCGTGAAAGAAGTCCCATAGTCGATAATCAGCGGCTCCGCAGACTCCGGCACTTCTTTCACCCAGACTTCCGGAAGCGGAATCCGGATATAAGGCAGCATTGTTTTTTTCCGCTCTGTGCCCTGGTAACAGCGGACTGCCTCCTCCACGTAAGCTGGCTCCAGAAACAGCAGCGCCCACTGATGGAACCGGCCGGCTGGTATCCCAGGAGAAATACGTTCTCTGTCCAGACGCATCTGATACCGTCCTTTACTGACCGCGGTCAGCATCAGAACAGCCTGTATCTGCTGTGTCTCATCCTCTAAAAACGCATAGCTTCCCAGCTCCTGCCCTGTGACTGCCAGATAAGGAGATTCTTTTTCATTCAGGGATGTCTGATCCTGATACAGCTCCATGCGTGCAGGCACTTCGATCCCGCCCATCCGGCCGCTTCCTGTCTTTTCAAACGCCTGCTCCAGACGCCTGCAGCCTTCTGGTTCATAAACAGCGATCCCCGGCTTTCTCACGATTCCAAGATACCGGTATAACAGCGCGGCCAGCTCTTCTTTCTGATGAAACATCTCCATCGTAGGAGGCTTGATGTTTTCTGCCCTGCAGATTTCCCGCAGTCTCGGCAGCTCAAACGCTTCCAGTTCCTCGAGGGTATACAGACGGCGGATTGGATTTTTTTTCAGTTTTCCCAGTTTATAAGTCTCATACTGCATGGGACACACCCCTTATCTTCCGTTATCATGCTGACAGGCGGCATTATATGCTCTTCCGTTATCATGCTGACAGGCAGCTGACATCATGCAAGAATAAAATCCTCCATCTGCATCGTCTCTTCGTACCCGAGCACACCGTATGTCTGCGTCCAGTGAATCGTACAGGAGCAGGAAAGCGGAAGGAACAGCCGGATTAAAAACCGGATTTTCTTTTCCCCGGTCTCATCCCAGGGCTGCCGCATATAAAACACAAACTCTTCCCCTTCCCGCATATAAATCTCACAAACTGGCAGCAGCGCATGGACAGCACCTGACAGGCTGTCTGATCCATCGGCGGTATGGTAAAAACGAAGCAGCCATTCCGCGAGGGTCCTTTTTTCCATCCTGTTAAATACCTCCAGCTGAGAAAGCCCTCCATACACTCCCCGCTCCAGATCCCGCACCAGCAGATTCAGCTGAAAATCATACCGGCACATTCCCATCTTAATATCCAGGTCTGCCAGCGCATGCAGAATCATATCCGACAAAGCCTCATCAAATTCTTCATAACCACAATTGTCTGGCGTTAACAGCGGATCGAATATAGAAAAAAAGCGTACATACGGATTGACATCCAGACGGGCCAGACCATCCTCATACGTGCCATTGCCATACAGACTCTCTGCGAGAAGCTCCAGATACG
>CANTHI010000194.1 GCA_947653505.1 uncultured Eubacterium sp. | reverse complement strand
GAAAAAAGTATGTGTCTGAATATCACAAAACTATGATTTCGTTATAAACAGAATAACATAATCTGGTGGTGAAGTCTATCTTATTATCGTTTCTGATGAAAAAGAATCCTGTTTCATATTACATGCCGGGGAACCGGATGGGTGTGGCATTACAGGTGCGAATTTAAGTGATAAATGCAACACTTTACATAATGTGTTACATATTGGGAAACCGGACGTTAGATATAACCGATGGAGGATTTAAACGCGCTTATGTAACCTCAGTACTCCACCTGCTGTTTACATAATATCCCGTATGCCACAACCATCAGCCCCGCAGAAACCGCAATAACCATCATTATAATTCCTGCTTCGGAACAATGGGAAAACAGGTCCACAATTTTTCTGCACATGTCGAAAAATACACCCCCTTTTCCATGAGCCAGCATCCGTCCAATACGCGGGCCTCCGATGAAAACAGCCATCCACAAAATCCAGAAAATTGTGAGTGCCTTTTTTCCATATTTTAGCCACATTGCTCCCATCATTACATTTAGTGCCACAATTACCATACATATAGGTACAATATATTTCCATTGAAAAACAAACTGCAAATCCAGCTCGTTTCGTATTCCTGCGTAGGCTGTCCGGAAAATCCATGTTTCCAGATAATAAAACAGGTACGCGATCCAGATACCTGCCATATTCTGCAGAAAGGAAAATGCAAACATCAGCGGAACCAGACGTCTGCGGGTCATTCCCATACCGATGACCGTATTAAAATACAGCGGCAGGCTCCCCATCCCCAGAAACACCATAATAAATACCGGGACCATCAGTGCCATCAGCGTACCGAGCGGAAATACACTATCTGTCTCTCCCATACCGCGTACCGCAAACACAAGTATCAATTCACCAAACAGGAACAATCCTGCCTCCAATACAAGAATCATTACGATCTCATCCCATCTCAGATAAAATTGCTTTTTTATTTCCCTAAACATCCAGTCTCTCCTCCAATCTCCTGCCCAAAGCTCTTTATGCCCTTACTTCGTATTTTCTAAATATGCGCCAGCTGCCTGTATTTGTCACAAGAAAAACGACTCCGCTGACAGCCAGCAGCAGCCACTGTACTGTCTGCGGCTTATCGTCGCCCAGAACAGACGCAATGGATACCACACTTCCGGACATCCCGCCATAAACGGCTACAAATCCAATCATTCCACATATGAACGCAACTCCAATGATCATCAGTACATTAACTACTTTTCCCCACTTTATGGACGCAAGCCCCAAAAGCTTCGCTATTCCTTCCACCAGCAGAAACATGGAAGCAAAATATAACAGATCTGTCTGCCCTGCATGCAGCAGCGCTGACATAGCCACATAAAACACCAGACTTTCCATCATCACAAGTCCATCCATCACCAGAGTACCCCAAAATACATGCTTTCTAAGACCTCCAAATGAAATTGTCGTCGAATACCAGTATGTGGCAGAAGACATTTCACCTGTAAATAAAACCATTAAAGCGACAAATATTGCGGAACCCGGTATCATCTGAAACAACGCTTTTGTGCTCACCTCATCTCCACGAAGCACCCAGACATAAGCAGACATCAGAAATCCTCCGGCGATCGCTGTCAGAACAAAAGATTGTGCCTGCTGGATAAAATACCTGAGCGCACGTCCCCATCCATTTTTTCTCATACTGCAGCCTCCTCTCCGCAAAGCGCCAGAAACAGCTCCTGCAGGCTGACAGGCTGTACTGTCACGTCATATCCTTCTGCAAGCTCCTGGCCTTTTTCCAATATCACTGTCACGCCTTTGCTGCGTCCCATTTTCGTCACACGATGCTGTGTCAGCCCTGCGCATACTTCATCCACATCCTGCGCATTTCCGCTAACATGCATACTCCGTTCCAGCAGCTCCTGCGTATTTTCCTTACAGATGATGCTGCCCTCTTTTAATATAATCACCTCTTCAAATACATCCGCAGCTTCTTCAATAATATGTGTGCTGATCAGAAACGTACGTCCGGTATCTGTATATTCTTCCAGTAAAATCCTGTAAAACTGCTCGCGCGCCACAACATCCAGACCGGCAACCGGCTCATCCATAATCGTAATATCCGCTTTGCTTGCCAGCGCAACAATAATTGTCACCATACTCATCATCCCTTTGGAAATTTTGGATATTCTCTTTTTGATATCCAGATGAAACAGACGGATGAGCCGGTCTGCCATCTGCTTATCCCAGTTCGGATAAAAGATCGAAGCGATTTTCAAATATTCTTTCACTTTCATCGAATTTGGTCCAAAGACAGACGTTGCGTTCAGCTCTCTGGAAAAGCAAAGATGCTCCAGCGCTTTCTGATTTTCCCAGACAGGCATTCCATCATAAGTAACCATTCCGCTGGTAGCCGGATTTTGCGCTGTCAGTATCGACAGCAATGTTGTCTTGCCCGCACCGTTTCTGCCAATCAGACCATAGATTTTTCCCTGCTCAATTTCCAGATTGATATTTTTTAGTACCTCTGTTTTATGATATGTTTTTACAATATTTTCACATTTCAGACTCATTGATTCCTCCCATTCTGTGCCTGCTCCAGCATCCTTTGGCACTTACTTTCTTTTGTTTTTTCTTTTGCTTTTTTGTTCCTTATTTCTGCAGGTTCTGTCTGCGGATCATCTCAATCAGCTCTTCCTCGCTGATTTCAAGACTGGCTGCCTCTGTCAGCAGCGATCTGATAAAGTTATCATAAAACGCGTCCCTGCGTTTCTTTCTGACTGTCTGCTTTGCCCCTTTTGTCACAAACATACCGATCCCCCTTTTCTTATATAAAATCCCCTCATCTACGAGCAGATTGATACCTTTGGCTGCAGTTGCAGGATTGATCTTGAAAAATTTTGCCAGTTCGTTGGTGCTGGGTACTTTTTCCTCTTCCAGAAGGACATCCCGCAAAATATCGTTCTCGATCATTTCACTGATCTGTACATAAATCGATTTTTCCTGATTTAGAATTTCATTCAACCATGTCACCTCTTCCTTTTGTCTCTTCTTATGTAAGTTGCTTTGTTGGTTATGTGGTTCATTACTTGTGTAATTAACCATATCACTAAAAAATCAATTTGTCAACTGTTTTTTTATTTTTACAACACCTTTCCCAGCTGGCTTTCACAAGCTCTGCAACAGATTAAGCGAAACGTTTGCGTATTAATGTCTGCATAATGTTATGCTACAACGTGTATAAAACTTTTGAAAACCAGCGCCTTCCATCCGGCGTCCGCACAGCCAGTATGAAACACATTATGTAAAAAGTTGCATTTCCCACCTAAGTGCGCACCTGTAAAAAACATTAGAAGCACAGCAAAAAACCCCAAAAGCTTTCGCTTTCAGGGTTTTCTCCTCATTCAACCGTTACCGACTGCAACGGCGCACCAAAGCATCCTCTGTCTGAAACGCCTCACAGTTTTATAATCTCATCTATTTTTTGCGAAGTATCTGCCAGATCATCATAACATTTTCAGAGCTTTTTCACAAGAGCCATAACGCGTCCCGCGCATTCCCGCACCGCTTCCTGCGAAAGCCTGCCGTCTGCCAGCGCTTTTTGTATATTTTCCGCATCATTTTTATTCCCTGGCATGATCACATCATTTCCGGCCGCTGCACACTGCCACGGGATACTGCCATCCTCCGGAACCGTGGTATTCCAGTCAGACATTATGACTCCATCGAATCCCCACTCTTTTCTCGCCACCAGGGTACACAGCTCTTTGCTGTTTGCCGCATGCGTGCCGTTGATCTTATTATACGAGGTCATCATCGCTGCCGGGGCGCTGTTTTTAACCGCTATCTCAAAACCGCGCAGATAAATCTCCCGCAGTGCCCGTTCCGATATGCGCACATCCACTCCCATCCGGTTATCTTCCTGATTGTTGCAGGCAAAATGCTTGATTGTCACCCCGCACTTTCCGTCCTCCTGCACGCCCTGCGTAACTGCGGCAGCGAGCATACCTGTTAAAAACGGATCTTCAGAATAATACTCAAAGTTGCGCCCGCACAGTGGATTTCTATGAATGTTCATCCCCGGCGCCAGCCACAAATCTACATGAAATTCCTTCATTTCGACAGCGATTGCCCTGCCAAACTGTTTCATCAGCTCCAAATCCCATGTCTGCGCCAGCAGCGTCCCGACCGGAAATGCTGTACAGTACTGATAGTAAATATCCGCGTCGTCATGGTGCTCCATCGGCTCCAGAAATCCATTTTCCAGTGATCCAAGCACGCCAGCACCATATACAGTATCTGTCTGGCGGTCTGTCTCATAGCTCTGACGCAGCCGGATTCCTGCCGGACCATCTGCCATAATCAGCGAACGGACACCATACGTATCTTCCAGCGCTTCTGTCGTCTCTCCCGCGGATCCCGGCACACGGATTCCTGCAGAACCGAGCGTGCTGGCCCCTTCTGTGATATTCCCATATAAAAGCGGGATCAGCTGTCCGACCGGAAGTTCTCTTTCCAGCTGACTGGTATTGCCTGAAGCTTCTTTTTCTTCCTGCATACTGCCTGCTTCCGGCACAAAAGAAATCACCGGAACATGCTCTGCCTCTGCCGCCGCGATCCATTCCCCGGCTTTCTTTCTGCCCTCTTCTGTCAGCTCCAGGTCCTGAAAATCAGCTGTTTCAGAGAACAATGTATGCACCGGCTCCAGTACAGTCTCCTCCAGAATCTCCACCACTGCTGCCGGCTCCAGCGCATCCAGATGCTCTCCTGTCCATATCAGATACTTTCCAGCTTCAGCGACCCACGCATGCTGCTTTTGGGAAAATACCGCCAGCTGCTTCTGAGTTATATGGATCGTAAGCTTCTGACTCTGATGCGGCTTTAGCAGATCCGTTTTTGCAAAACCAGCCAGCCTGTGCAGTTCCTTCCCTGTACCGGTCTGCGGCAGCGTTACATACACCTGCACTACTTCTTTTGCGGCATACATTTCTCCTGTATTTGTTACAGATACCGATACATCCAGACCATGCTCCCTGCTGCATACATCTTCACACGTAATCGAAAACTGCGTATACGAAAGTCCATACCCAAATGGAAACAGCGGCCGGATCTGAAAGCTGTCAAAATAACGGTATCCCGTATAGATTCCTTCCCGATATTCCTCTTTTTCCAAATCTCCATTTAAATGCCCAAACTCCTCCGCAAATGGATAATCCGCATACCGCTTTGCCCAGCTCGCGGTCAGTCTGCCGCACGGCGTCGTCTTTCCAGACAATACATCTGCCACGGCACGTCCGCCCTCCTGTCCCGGAAGCGACAGATGCAGCACGGCACGGATATTGGAAAACTCCTGCAAAAGATCTGTCAGCTCCACAGGCGCGCCCACATTTAACAGCAGTGCCACCGGAATCTGTCTCTGATCCAGCTCCCGGAGATCCGCAATTTCTTTTTCGCTTAAATTATAGTCTCCCTCTATTTTTCTGCGGTCCTTCCCCTCTCCGGAAATGCGGCTGATGACATACACCGCTGCCTGTGCCCCGTTCAGATCGTCACCCGTTATCTCCCGCCCCTGCGGCATGGAAAACGGATTCATCGCATATGCGTCAAATGGATTCTCTACCTTTTCCGCATCCTGGAGAATCTTTTCCTTCCACTGGTTTCTTGCAGCCTGATACCTCTGCTCATAATCCTCCAGCCAGCTTTCACTCGTAATCGTAACACCAGCTTCTTTTAACCCCCTGTAAATAGAAATATTTTCACGGTTGTTCACATCTCCGGAACCTGTTCCGCCCTTTACCGTCCTTACCGCACCGCTTCCAAACAAAGCAACCGGCACCTGATCCCCGAGCGGAAGCATCCCGTCATTTTTCAGCAGCACAAATCCTTCCGCCGCCATCTGCCTCGCCAGCCTGCCATGTGCCAGCTCCCTGGCAGACGGATCCGGATCCTTTGTACCGCTGTGGTCTGTTAATTTCTCATTGAGATGAACCGTTGTCTGCATTTGTTCCATAGCTTCTCCTTCTATTTCTGTCGTTCTATTTTTTATTGATAGTATCGTTGTTTTTATCGGATTTTTGACTTTTTTTCATTAGGAACTAAATAGTAATATATTGCATTGTGGCTAACCGGACACTGGATGAGGGAACCGGCCTCATAGACGCGAACTTAAGAGCAAATGCAACAATTTGCATAAAAGTGTTACATTTTGGCTATGCGGACGCCGGATGGAAGGCGTTGGCCTGTCTGCCTGTGACTTTTTCAGAATGTAAGAAGCTCTAGGTATTCTGCATTTACACTGTGGTGCCGCGCCCGTCCGGTACCACAGCGTAAATACAGAATACTTAGAGCTTCTTACATTCTGGAAACCGGAACAATGAAACAGGGCCGGTTCCCTCATCCGGCATCCGGGAGGCCAATATATGCTATTCTGGTTTATCCGGGTTAGGGCTTCCTGTTTTCTGGAGCGGACACAGCAGACGGGGGCAGATTTCCTCATCCGGCGTCCGCATAGCCAAAATGTAACACTTTTATGCAAATTGTTGCATTTGCTCTTAAGTTCCCGCCTATGAAGCCGGTTCCCTCATCCAGCGTCCGGTTAGCCAATATATAACACTTTACCTAAACCGTTCCTCATTTCGAACAGCCGCAATCCCCCTTATTCTTTAACACCTCCAAGTGTCACACCAGCAATAATATACTTGGAAAGTATCAGATATACAACAATAATCGGCACAATCGCCACGGTAATCATCATGTAGATTTTCGCCATATCAAAATTCATATAATCAGCTCCACGCAATGTCGCGATCAGAATCGGCACAGTCATCTTATCTTTGGACTGGATGACAAGAGCCGGAACGAAGTAATTATTCCAGGAGCCTACAAACGTAAAGATCGCCTGTACCGCTATCGCCGGTTTCATAATCGGAATTACGATCCGGTTAAATGTCTTAAACTCTCCGGAACCGTCAATTCTCGCTGCTTCTACCTTTGACGGATGCCGGGAGGTAATGCTTTCAGGAAACAGCTACGATGCGGGA
>CANTHI010000193.1 GCA_947653505.1 uncultured Eubacterium sp. | reverse complement strand
TCATGGCAGGCACCCAGAAAATAAAAACCATCACCGCAAGAATTTTATGATTTAATTCCGGTAAAAAATAATATTCCAAATCATGCCCTTCCAGCAGATCGGCCCAGCCACCATCCAGATAAACAGCAGCCACCATTACAGCCATCCCCAGCGGAAATATCAGAAATACCCTGTGGAATACATAAAAAAGCTGCCTGAAACACTTCTCCAGATTTCTCATACTTGTTATACCTCCCCGCAAATTTTCTTCCGGCATCGTATCACTCTGCACCTTTCCTGATCTTCACAAAATCTCTGACTGCCCGGATACCGGTTTTAATAATTTTCCTGATATTTATGGAATTTACGCCACCTTGTCTTGGCCGGAAGGTAATCGGGATAAACTTTACTTTCTCGTTATTGTCTATAAACAGTACTGTTAATATTACATTTGACAGATAAAAGTCTTTTGGTACTTTTGATATGTACTTTTCCAGCAATTCCCGCTTCATCAGACGGTATGGTGTGTTGGCATCCGTAACATCCACCCCGAATATGATCTTCAGAACCAGCTTCAGTGTTTTTGTCACAATAATTCTGGAAATTCCATCCTCTCTGTGGTTCCGATATCCAATGATTGCGTCTTTTTCATGCCTTTTATTCCAGAACATTGGAAATTCGGCTGTGAGTGTCTGGCCATCCGCATCTGTCTGAAAGATATAATCCGCCTTTTTTTGTATCGCATATCGGTATCCATAGAGCACCGTGGCACCATGACCACTATTCTTCTTTGACAAAAGTATCAGCTGATGCAGTTCCTTTTTCAGCAAACGCAGCTTTTCGTATGTCCGGTCTTTAGATCCATCATTGATAATAACCAGTCTGGATTCTTTTCCCACCTTTTTGGCTATCTCATGCCATTCCCTAGCTACCTGTTCAATCGTAGCTTCCTCATTATAAGCCGGGATAATGATGTATAATTTTTCCATTTTCCATTCCTCTTTACTTTTTCTGTACTTCCCAATCCGATCCAGATCTTTTTCCCTGATTCTTCCGTGCAGTCATGCAGCCTGCCGGATATAGTTCTGACATTTTTTAACCAGATTTATCCTGTCTGACGGATAAACGTATCTTCCTGTAATATAAAAACAGCCGTATCTGCTATTTCCATCAGATTTTTCGTAAACACAGTAATCCGCAGGTCTGCATCCTGCTCCATCCCGCCATTCAGGCCAAAACGCTGCCAGTCGCAAAAATCCTCAAAATACTCTGCCGACATTCCTGCTTCCTCCACGAATACAGCATCTGTATGTTCTGTAACCTGTGCGGTATCCAGACCTATATTCTGAAACAAGGCATGATAACGTTTGTCCTTCCAGATTTTTGGATTTTCTGTCTCTATCAGGACATTGTAATCTTTATCAGAAAGACACATCAGATAGACTCCCAGCGCCTGCCATCGTTTCAAATTTTCTACTTTCAGATCCTGATAAGCGTCCAAATCCTCCTGCCAGCTGCTGTATGCTGCCTCCTTTCTGTGATCCGTAATATCGTAATGTTCTGTAATATATGCTCCCAGATAATCAGTCACTTTCCTTGCACCGGAAGCGTTTAAATGAGAGTTCGGATCATAACAGTCCGTTTCAAAATTAACTACTTTTTCATCCAGAAAATTAATATAAGGAACCTCATATTCTTCTGCAATTTTATATAATCTGTTTGCATCTTTGCAATGCTCTTCAAAAGCCGGAAATGGCAGATAGGTAAGCAGCACACGGATTCCACGTTCTTTACACTCCTGAATCATCCTGCCAAGGTACTCCGTCCCCGCCGTTTCCCCCTGCAGGCAGACATCTGCAGCAGCTTCAGGTACCTGATCCGGTACCGCTACAGCATAGATAGCCTCTGCCCCTGCTTCTTTTGAGTATTCTGTAAGAAAATCATTTTTTTCCAGTTCACTCCACCTGGAATGATATACAGAAAAATCCCACAAAAGATTCAGACTCTTTCTTTCTGCTGCATCTGCACATGTTCCCTGTCTGATCTGTTCTTCCATTTTTTCATCATGAAGCAAATCCCATATGGCCGCCAGTTTCGTCCTGTTTAATGGAAATGCATCCATTGAACCGTGTACATCTGAAAACCTGTTTGTCTTTATATCTAAATTTAGCAAATAACCATCAATAACAACTAATTTCGGCTCTGCATAATCCAATGTATTTTTCATCGTCCAGTATATGGTCGGAATCACATTGCCATTTCCGCCACAATTATAAGAAGCTATTCCGTAATCATCCCACAGCTCCATAGGTAAAATCCCATTATGTACATGGCTTGTCCCGAAAAACAATACATCAAAATCTTTACTTTTATCAAAAAAATTATGAAACTTAAATACGCTAAATTTTCTTTCCATCAGATCTGTCAGCCATCCAAGAGAAACCATCAGCAGTCCTGTGGCTATAAGACAGCAACAGATTCGTTTCATCATACGCATAGATTTCCCTCCTAAAATTGAAAATAGATAAAATCAGCTTCTTCATATCCAGGTCCCCAGATACCAGTTACCGCAATGACACACACCGCAAAAACGAAAAACAGACACCGGAACCACGCATCCTGCGCCTCGATCACTTTTCTGACCCTGATTCCTTTTCGTTTCCAGTAATCCGCCACCAGAAGCACACACAAGCAGATCAACATCAACCAGAAATTTTTGCTGTCCAGTCCACACTGATACAGGGAACCGTCCAGTAAAATCCACTGATTTTTCACCGTAACCATCTGTTTTATGATGGTAAACGCTTCCAGAAAACGGTCTGCCCGGAAGAAAATCCAGGAAAAATCTACCAACAGAAACGTACCTGCCATATGCGCCAGCTTATGTCCCAAAGACTCTCTGTTCAGACGCAGGATTTTTACCGCCCTATCGCGCAAAGGCTGCAGGATTTCCCCCGCCACCTGATAAAATCCATTCAAAAGCCCCCATGCGGCAAACGAAATCTTAGACCCATGCCAGAATCCGCTGAGCAGGAATACAAGCAGTTTATTCAGATATTTCCGCAGTTTTCCCTTTCTGCTCCCTCCCAGCGGAATGTAGAGATAGTCTTTAAACCACGACGTCAGGGAAATATGCCATTTTCTCCAGAATCCGGATACGGACAAGGACAGGTACGGCGCGTCAAAGTTTTCCATCAGCTGTATGCCGAGCATTTCCGCCGTACCCATCGCTATCACCGAATAACCATAAAAATCACAATAAATCTGAAACGCGAATAATACAGTCGCTATGACAAGATACCATCCGCCGTAAGTCACCGGATCCGCATAAACCGTATTGACAAATATGGCAATCCTGTCAGCCAGCACCATCTTCAAAAAAAATCCCCACAGCATCAGCCATAATCCGTCTGCGGCTCTTGTAAACGAAAACCGCTGCGGTACGGCAAGCTGTTTCAAAAGATTTTTCGACCGTTCGATCGGGCCTACAACAAGCTGTGGAAAAAACGAAACAAATAACGCGTACCGGAAAAAATTTTTTTCCGCATGAATATCACCCCGGTATACATCTATCGTATATCCGATTGCCTGAAAAGTATAAAAGGAAATGCCTACCGGCAGCAAAACATCAAATGCAGGAATAGAGACCGGAATGCGCAGGGCCCGGAAAAAATCACTGCACAGATGCACTGCCAGATTGCTATATTTAAAATAAAACAATACGAGAAGATTCAGCGCAAGGCTTCCGCCCGCAATCAGCTTTCTCTTTCCAAAATACCCCCCCCCGGTGTTTTCCAGCAGGCGGGCACCTGTATAGGTAACAACTGTTGAAAATAAAATAAGCAGCGCATACTCCGCATTCCAGCACATGTAAAAATAATAGCTGGCAGCAAGCAGCCAGAGATACCGGAATCTGGATGGTATTGCATAATACAGTATCAGAACAACCGGAAAGAAAATTAAAAAATCTATGGAATTAAAAAGCATGGGTAAACTATCTCCTTTTCTCTTTTCTGTTCCTTTTTCCTAACATGCCTGCATGTTACAGACACAATGCTGCCGCGCACATCTTAATCTTTCAAAATATATTGGATCATACCATCCGTCTCATAGCAGACATACTGATAAGGTATATCATAGCCAGAGTCCAGCAGCCTGGAAAAACTTTCAAAAGGATCACATCTGTTTTCCCTGCCAAACCCATATGGTACAGTCTCATGATAAGAATTGCATAAAGCTCCCCATCCGGATATCACAAGACATACGGCAATCAGTCCCGCATGCCATCCCATCCCACCCCACCCCCTTTCCTGTACAGAACCGGTAAACTCTCCGATTACTGAAAAGCACAGAAAACATAATGCCGGTATACTGCCCCTCATACAAAAATCATTCCAGTATCCAAACGTAACAAAAGGAATAAAAAACAGGCAGACACAGGATGGCAAAAGCCATTTCCATAAAAATTCTTCTTTCGCCGCGCCAGCAGCAGAATCCACAATATCCACGATGCCTGAAACAGAATAAAAAGCATCTTATTGGAACTGTAATGGATCAGCACAAATTTCATCTGCACCCCATCCGGCTTTTCCTGCAGGACATTCGCCCCAATATAAATAATAAGAACAGCCAGCAGTGGCAGCAGACATATATTTTTTCTGTCATACAGCAGCTTCCATGAAAAGCACCTGCCCTCCTTCCATAGATCAGCCATAAACGCAGCCGCAAAAATCAGCACAAATCCGGCAAAGCAAAAAGTCGAATACAGAATCACCGGAACACACAGCAGTCCCCACATATCATATCGTTTTCTGTTTCCCAGCAGAAGCGATGCCGTCAGGATTCCCGGAATAAACTGCGGATATACCCAACGCAGACTGGCTATATTTGACGTATACTGTATCCGTACCGACTGGCTCATCCAGTGTACCCCGTCAGCGGCATCCTGTGGATTCCAGCTATGATAAATCCCTGTCATAGGCACCTGAAATGTCGCAAATAAAATAATTCCGAAACATACTGCAAGCGGCATATACTTCCAGTACGCTCCTTCACGCAACTGTCTGCATACATTATATACACATAAAAAGATTCCAATAACACTCCATACCAGCGTCATCTGCTGTACCGCTTCCATTCCAGCCAGCTTTCCGGCCAGGGCCGGAACGAGATAGTATGCAATATAATAGCAAATTACTCCTGTCTTCCCCTGCCACTCTGCTGATACCGGCCAGTCATTTTCCGTCAGTGTTTTTAACATCACATTATGCTTTGACCAGTCTCCTGCCTGTTTTGTATAACCACCCAGTCCCGATATCACACACCAGACAATAATAATGGCCAGTACCACTGCATAAATATACAGATCCAAATACAGATCCGATGCCGGAGCTCTACTTTTAGCAAAACGTTTTTCCAGCAGGCAGAAGCAAAACGCAGCTGCCAGAAACAGGAGCACGATCACAGCCACTGTACTTTTTATCCAGAAAATAAGAAATAGCACAATCGGAATATAGATATAACCATACGACAGAAAAGATACTATATCTATGTTTAACACATCTTTTTTCATAACATCATGTTCTCCATACCAGGCTTCCTGATTGTTTTATCATTGCTGACCTGTTACGCTTTTTTTCACAGCCAGAATGATAAAGTGTGAGTACCACAGCTTATGCAGATTTTTGTACATACATTGATATCCATGCATCCGCAAATCGGCGATCAGATGATCCGGATCTACGTCATGTATTTTTTCGCCATTGATGATTCTGTCATGCATCCGGTTCATCCAGTTTTTGAATCTGTAATGACAGCTGATATCTTTGACTACAATAAATCGGCACTGCCGGATTACCTTCTGTTTTAACGCTTCCCATTCTCCTAAAGGAAGATGATGGATTACATCGCAGATAAAAAAGAGAACCGGATCATCCTCTTCTTTTGAAAGTGCTTCTTTGGGAAGTTCTTTTTTGGGAAGTTCTTCTATGGACGCGTAACACTGCATCTTCGTATCCGGCACATTTTTTTTGAATATAATATCCACAGGGTACACTTTACCCCCCCCCGTTCCGGAAAACTGTTCCTGGAACCAGTCCGACCAGTATAGCGTGCCTGCCCCAAAGTCAATAACTTTCCGAATCGGATATTTGTCTAACAGCTCTGTTTTTATCAAATTTTTCATTTCTTCTGCCGGAAGAATCATCCTTCTTCCAAATGCCCGTATTCCACCCAGATTATTTTCAAATGCCATACTGTTTTCCTCCTGTAATTCATCCATACAAAAATCTATGAATATCCATCAAAGCTGTCAGATTGACCACAAGCATTGTCACTACGATGCATCCATAAACTATTTTGACATTCATCCCAAATTTCTTAATCAAAAAATCCACACCCATCTGAAACAATGGAATCAATGCCCAGGAAAATAAAATTGCAAACAACGGAGATTCCTGCGGTGACCAGTTCAGAATCACAAACAAAACAAAGGAAAATGCCGTCCATAAGCAGGCTATCCTGACAAACTTTATATGCCAGTTAGAAAACGCACCCACTATCATCAATACTATAATTACTGCACATAAAACAGAAACACCTGACGTTACATTCCTCCACAGGTAATTTCCCGAAGCATCTGACGATAATGCGAGAAATGAGCTCTGTATCATTTTTGTCACAGATATCGTTCTTTCACGAATCGTCAGGCTGCCTCCAAAACTGTTTTTCATCTCCATAATTTCCTGATATGCCGCCACAAAGTTAAGAAGATGGACTCTGCCTGTACAAACCAGCACCGCCAAGCCATGCAGAAAAATTTCTGCTATATTTTTCATTTTTGCAAGGAACGGTCTGTTTATAAACAACTCACAAATACCAATCAATCCATTTGTAGGCATCATTCCGGCAGTCATAATAAATGTACCGCCCGGACTATCCATATCCTTACACACCTGATATACATATAATACAAGCCAGAATATACATATCTGATATTTTTCTGCCGTCCGGATAATACTCGAAACCCCGATACCGCCCGTAAATTCTGATTTC
>CANTHI010000192.1 GCA_947653505.1 uncultured Eubacterium sp. | reverse complement strand
CCGCGAGGCTGATGCGCTCCACGCACTCCTCCCTGCTCCAGCCCTTGACAATCCATTCAAACTTTAAAGACATCAGGATACCCAGTATGACTAAAAACCAGACATATCGTTTTAATCCGTGCATGCTTCCTTTTTCCTTTTTGGCGGCTTTGGCCCCATAAACTGATAAAAATTCGTCTTTAGCATCCCATTATAAATCTTTCGCTTTTTGTCTGCCTTACGTCCAATCACCCGTTCCATATCCTCAAATGCGGTAATGATGTAAAAAGACCATGCATCCAGATTCTGATATGCTTTTCCCATCTGCTCATATAATGCCGGCAGATCCTTTTTTTCCTCCATACGCTCTCCATATGGCGGATTTGTAATGACAAATCCATATTTTTTCGGATGACGCAGCTCCTGTACACTCCGTTTCTGAAAATGTATCATATGGTCCACTCCGGCCCGTTTTGCATTTTCACGTGCCGCACGAAGCACGTCTCCATCAATATCATATCCCTGAATATCAACATCTGCATCCCGTACAACCAGCTCCTGTGCTTCGTCAATCGTCTCATACCATGTTTTTTTCGTGATCAGATTCATCCATTCCTGCGCGGTAAATTCCCGATTCATACCTGGCGCTATATTTGCCGCCATCAGCGCTGCCTCAATCGGAAATGTCCCGCTTCCACAAAACGGATCGACCAGGATACGGTCTGCATGCCACGGCGTCAGCCGTATTAAAGCAGCTGCCAGAGTCTCCGAGATCGGCGCAGGCCCGCTCATCGTACGGTATCCCCGCTTATGAAGGGAGTCTCCGGTCGTATCAATCGCAACGGTCACTTCATCTTTGAGCAGGAAAACGCGGACCGGATACTTCGCCCCCGTCTCTGCAAACCACCCGATATCATAATATTCCTTCATTTTTTCCACAATTGCTTTTTTCACGATTTTCTGTATATCCGACGGACTGAATAATCTGCTCCTGATCGAAGAAGCCTTAGTCACCCAGAATTTTGCATCTTTCGGCAGATAAATCTCCCACGGCA
Source organism: uncultured Eubacterium sp. (assembly GCA_947653505.1). The sequence continues at coordinate 5,998 of CANTHI010000192.1, read as the reverse complement.
GCGCACGCACGCCCTCAAACAGCTCATCATAAGTCTGTGCCTGAAAACTGCCGGCTTTCAGCAGGATACGCTCTGCCGTACGCAAAAATACATTGGCACGGCAAATCGCCTGCGCATCTCCGAAAAATGTAATCTTCCCATCTTCTACCTTTGTTATTTCATACCCAAGATCATAAATTTCCTTTTTCAGCACCGCTTCCAGTCCAAAGTGGCAGGGTGCTATTAATTCAAATGTCTGCATAATTTCTCCATTGTTTTTTATTTTTTGCGTTGCCTATGCGTTTTTGCGTGCTGGCTGTTCTTCATTTATATTATCTTGTATGATTTACGGTGTCAATGAAATTTTGCAATTTATGATACCTGCAGACAGATGCAGATGTTCAGATTATGTGTTCCATCTGCTTTTTATGCACTAATTTAAGAAGGCAATTGTTATATGTAACGCCTTATAAAATCAGCCGGATGAGGGAAGGCCGGTTCCCTCATCCGGCGTCCGGGAGGCCAGTACATACTATTCTGGTTAATCAGGGGCAGGGCTTCCTGGCATCTCCATCCGCCTAAAGATTCCTCTGCGCAGTATCCAGAAAACAGCGTACACCCCCGATCAGAGCGGCAACATGATACCCATGTCTGCTCAGTCTTTTTGCTGCCATCAGGCTCAGATTCCCATGCTCACAATACAAAACAATCCTTCCTTTCGCAGGCAGCCGGTTTTCCCATTCCGCCAGATGTTCATATGGAAAATTTCTGGCACCGGGCAGATGATATTCCATATACTGTCCGGGATCTCTTAAATCAATAAAAAAAGTATCCCTGCGGTTCAGATATGCCGGTGCGTCTTTGCATTTAATCAGTTCAAAATCCATAGCTTCCTCCTATATGAAAACAGCCCTGTGCAAAAGAAACTTCTGTTTCTTTTGTACAGAGCTGTTTTGTTACTATAGTTTATTCAATTGAGGAGCGATTGCCAGTGTTATTTTGTGTGGCAGTCTGAGAATCTGCTGTCAGCTTTGTTAGAAGCCTGATTTTTAGCATTCTGAGCATTGCTTGCGTTGGATGCTCTGTTTGAGCTGTTGCTTGCATTAGATGCATTACTTGCGTTGTCCGCGTTGCTTGCATTTGATGCATTTCTTGCGTTGTTTGCGTTGGATGCATTGCTTGCGTTGGATGCATTATTTGCGTTTGTTGCATTAGATGTCTTGTTCTTTGCCATTTTTCATAGCCTCCTATTTGATATCTATCGTTGCAATGTTTTTATCAAACATTGTATTGATAGTATGGTCCGGAGGATTATTTTTATACTGGAAAATTTTCGGAAATTCTAAAGAACTGTATGTAAATGACTTAAACCATTTACATACAGTTCCTAAGCTTCTTATTATTGCATACATCAGGCAGATTTCAGCTTTTTCTCATATGCCCTGCGATAATTGCCAAGCTGTCTGCACAATAATGCCAGATCCAGCCTTTCTCTCCAGTTTTTTCCTTTTTTAGAATAATATAATTCAAACTTAATATTTCTATTTACCAGATACTGAATAAATCCAGCATAAAAATTAAAGTACCAGCCTGTAATATTGCTGTCTTCTACCTGCGATACTTTTTTTGTCTGGAGCATCTTCGAAATTTTTGTCAGTACGGATATCAGATTCATTTCCTTTAGCGCCGGAGCAAACCGGAAGCAAAGCAGCCCCAGATTAATTGTTTCCAGACCATTGACCCGGAACCGCTCAATCAGACTCTCCACTGATTCCACATTAAATTGTGCTGTTTTTTCCATAATCATTCCTACCGCCTGCATTCTCTATCTATACAGTATGTCGGATACTTGGAACAGTTTCCTTATCCTCTGTATTTTTGAGCTCTCTTATGAAATATTTTCTGTTCCCATTTGTCTGATCTGATCCAGCAGAGCCAGATCCGAAGCTGTCAGCTTTACGTTTGAAGTCAGTGTCTCCCCGCCTGGCCGCTGGATGGTCATCTCAATAATCGTGCCTTCCTCCACAGGCTGGCTGACAACCGCCTGAAAAAAGCGCGGCAGCTTCGGATGATTCCTTATAAACTCATCCCACATACCTTTTATCTTAAAAATCATAGCCGGATTTACCATCTTTTATACCTCCGCTTTTATTATTTTATGATCGTATCCTGCATCAGATACCTGCTTTACCGCACCGCGGGCTCTATCTTTTCATAAAAAACACGCATCATTTCCCGGGTAAGGCTGAACGAATCATCCATATCCTTTAGCTGGTCCCGTCTGACCCACTCCGCAGACGCCAGCTCTGTTTCATCCAGAGATATCTGATCACTCCCGTCCAGTTCTGCAAAATACCCAAGCAGCAGGTTTCCATCAATGCCCCACGGCTGCGATTTATAGTAACGGATATTTTTTACCCGTATGCCTGCCTCTTCCATAACCTCTCTGCGCACCGTGTCTTCAGCTGTCTCTCCGATTTCCGTAAATCCGGCAATCAGCGCATAACGCTTATATTCCCTGCCCGCATATTTTGTCAGAAGTATATGATCTCCATGCGTCACTGCTGCAATAACCGCAGGCGCTATCACGGGATAGATCTGATTGCCGCACGCCGGACAGGATAACATCCGTTCTTTTGTATCTGGCACCGTCTTTGTACCGCAGCATCCGCAAAATCTGTGATTTTTGTACCAACGGTATAAATGAAACGCGGTATAAACCGCAAAGCAGAGCTCATGATCTGCCTGTGCCCGGAAATCCGGCAGCCGGATCCACTGAAACTCTGGTCTGGCAGGATTCAGCTCCTCCTGCGCACATGACTGGTCCTGATACAGGAAATAGGAAGTCTGGTCCAGCCGGAACAGATAGGTATCCGCTGCCTGCGGATGAAGCAAAGCCTGTTTAAGCTGCGCCCGCCCGGGCAGCTGCAGACGCCCGCCTGTATCTTTTATCAGTATTTTATTTTCAGAAAAAACCGCTATGAAATCGGTTTCCTCCGGTTTTTGAGGGTTATATTCATTGTAAAGCTTCTTTGGTGCAATATCCTGTATCATCGCATGATCCTTCCTTATCCGTGCCTGTCCACGCACTACACATTCAAAAACCGGTCCCATTCTTCCCGGTCCCCAGTCCCTGTAATATACAGCACATAAGTCCGTTCATTACTGGCGTCAATGGTAATGATATATGTATGTCCTGATTTTTCCAGCGCATAAATACAGCCCTCGCCATCTGCAAATGATTTTAACCGTTCAGGATAGCAGTCTGCCGGCAGCTCCTGATCTTCATACTGCTGCATCTGTTTTCCATCGGCATCCAGTACGCGATATCCCTCTTCCACCATACGGACAAGCTGTGCTCCCTGTATGGTAAAATACAATCCATTTGTCCGCATCTGCCGGATATCCCTGTTTTTTGAATTATCCGGCTGAATTTTTACATTATCCAGCGTAAACTGATAGCAGTCGCTGATCTTTTGGATTTCTGATAGATAAGCTTCTGAAAAATCAAAATGATTCCACTCATTTGTCGTTGTATATTTCATGATCGTATGCTCCTAAAATACTGGTTCCATCCTGTTTTGCAATGCTGCACGTACCGGACCGCTGCGGTATATTACCGGCATAAGCCATATTCCTGCACGGCACGCCATATATCCTCCGCAACCGCTTCCTGCGCCTGATTGCCGTCAATGACCGCCACCTGCTCCTGATCTGCCAGCCGCTCAAATGCTTCCAGATAATTTTGTCTCACCTGCTTCAGACGGGATTTTTCTTCAAACAATTCCTTTTGAAACCGCCCTCTGGAAATCCGCTCCATCGCAGTCTGCGGATCCACCTCAATAAAAATATTTAAATCTGGCTTTAAAATCTCTCCACAAGGTTCATTTGACTGGATAATCCATTCCATTGGCAAATCTGTACTCTGATATGCATAAGACGAAAAATAATACCGGTCTGTAAGCACCGTTATGCCCGCTTTTACAGTTTGTGCGATCCCATTTACCTCATTCAGCAGGTGATCCAGTCTGTCTGCCGTAAACAGTGCCGCAATTACTTTTGGATCCGCCTGCATCCTTCCTGTCATAATCTGATGAATCATGGAACCGATTGGAGAATCGGTCGGTTCCATCGTACAATAAACAGATAACCCCCGTTCCCTCAGACGCTCTGAAAGCAGGCGGATCTGTGTAGTTTTTCCGCTTCCATCAATTCCTTCGAGCGCAATAAATGCTCCGTTTAGATTTTTACTCATTCTGTCATCCCTTTTTCTTAATTCCTGCTGTCTCCCGCTGATACTTCTGTTATTGCTTATTGCCTGTCTTCTTTTTCGATCTGCTTTTTGCATTTTTCGAATAATTTCTTTTTTTCTCAGAAGCCCTGCCTTCCGCAGAATTTCCACCTTTTGCAGAACTTCCACCTTTTCCAGAACTTCCACCTTTTGCAGAACTTCTGCTGTCTGCGGTGCTCCCTGCTTCTGTACGATTTTCCGTATCGTTCCCACCTTTTACGGGATTCACACTTTCTGCATCATTCCCGTTTTGCGCCTGATTCCCTGTCTTTTGGATGTCCGCACTTTGTATTTGTTTTTTCTTCACCATCTCATTCACAGCGATTCCAAGTCCCATCATTGCCCAGAAAACTGGCGCAACAGATACCGTAGAATCATTCAGTACAGATACCACCATATACGTAAAAGTCGCAAACATCAGACCCGCTCCGATCACCTCCAGACCATCCTGATAAGATGCCCTGCGATACAGACGCAGACATGTAATAAAATACCATACGTAAAAAACAATGACTGCAATCAGAGCCGGAATCCCGCTCTGCGTCGCTACCTGCAGGTAAAAACAATGCGGCTTGACGTCAAGCGCTGCCTGCGTTCCGGCATATGTCTTTTTTACATAATCATCCTGTGGATACGTAACCGTATAGGTATCCGCACCTGATCCAAAAATGATACTGTTTTTGAGCATCGGTATCGTTTTGGACCAGATCGTACCACGCTCTTCAAATTTCCGTACCAGAAACTTCTCAGCTACCCGTGGCGGATTGTTGATCTTGTCCCAGCGTCCAAACACGTTGTAGTAATAATAGGTATTATCATCTCCCTTTTTAAAATACCAGTTAATATTATCGGCATATACGTTTAAAGCTACCTCTTCGTTCAGGTTCACCGCCTGCACACTAAAACCCGGAAACCGCGGATCATCCACGATATACGTATAGCTGCTCTCATCAAACGCAGCATTCAGACTCTCGCCTGCGGCATCGTTCAAAAATATGTTGATCGTGCCATCCTCCAGAACTTCATAGCTCGTATGAAATTCCTCCCCAAGATATGTAACCGTCACATCTTCTTCGGTCACAATCTTCGAAATTGCATTTTCCGGTATATCTGCAGCTGTAAACAGTCTGACGAATTTTTCAATAATCAGATCATTTTTGGATATATAGGCCGCAAAAATAATGGCGGTCACAGCGGCTGCCGGAAGTAAAAACTTCCACGCCTTTAAAATCTTTTTGAAAAACAAAATCAGAACCAGTACACCTGTCACCGCAAACGCTACAATTCCGCTACGGTTGCCGGAAGCCAGCAGGCATATTAAAGAGGCTGTCAGCATAACGGCATACAGTACCTTGAAATACCATTTTTTATGTCTGACGAGCAGCGCGATCTCCATCGGAACCATCAGCGCAAAATAAGAAGCCACATAGTTCGGGTTATAAACCGTCAGAAACACCCTGCCTTTTTCAAACGTCAGATCCAGATCGTAATATTTGGCTTTCCCGCCTGTAATGACCTCCTTTCCGATGTCAGAAACAAAGAAGTCATAACCCGCTGCCTGTGCAACACCAAGCACCAGCATTGCGATAAGTCCAACAGTCAGCCATCCGAGTACACAGTCCACATCTTCAAACGTATTGACAAACTGATAAGCATAAAACGCAATGACGCAGTAGCTTAGCAGCACCCAGATCGTCTCAAAAACCTCGCTGGCCCCATGAATGCTGA
>CANTHI010000191.1 GCA_947653505.1 uncultured Eubacterium sp. | reverse complement strand
CCCTCATGATCGTGATGATCGTGGTCATGGTCATGTCCCTCGTGCCCATCATGATCGTGGTCATGGTCATGTCCCTCATGCCCGTGATGATCGTGGTCATGGTCATGATGATGGTGTGCGTGCTCTGCTGCTTCCTTTTCATGCCGTGCCTCTGCCAGCAGCTGCATTTCCATAGAATCACTCTGCTCTATTACCTTTAAAACCGCTTCCCCGCTGATTTCGTCCCAAGGGGTTGTAATGACAGCAGCTTTTGCATTCAGCGCCTGTATCTGTTTTACGCAAAGCTCCAGCTTTTCCTGTGTTACGTTCTGGGTTCTGCTCAGTACAACTGTAGTTGCAAATTCGATCTGATTGTTAAAAAACTCTCCGAAAGCTTTCATCTGCTTGGAAGCCTTTGCCGCGTTTACAACGGTTACAAGAGCGTTTAACTTTACATCCCGTTCTTTTTCCAGATCAATGACAGACTTCATAACATCCGATAATTTTCCAACACCAGACGGTTCTATCATGATCCGGTCCGGATGGAATTTTTCCAGTACTTCCTTCAGGTTTTTGTCAAAATCACCAACTAAAGAACAGCAGATACATCCGGAATTTATCTCCGAAATCTCAATCCCTGCATCTTTTAAAAATCCACCGTCAATGCCGACTTCTCCAAATTCATTCTCAATCAGTACAATTTTCTGTCCCTGAAAGACCTCTTCGATCATTTTTTTTATAAATGTCGTCTTTCCTGCACCTAAAAATCCTGAAATAATATCAATCTTTGTCATGCTTCCATCTTCTTTCTTTTTCTAATTTCCATAACCCATGCCGGCGTGAACACATGGTAACTGTTCAGACTCACTGGCCTGTTACAACACATACGTATTTACTATAACACATCCGGCTGGGGGTATTCCAGTAAAATTTTTATAAATTCAGGAATACGCCATGCCCTGTGTTACTATTCACGGCCTGGGAGGCCGCTCATAGTAACGATTCGGGGCGATATGGAAAGTTTGCTTCGCAAAATCGCCCCTCACTCCTGAATCATACCGCTGGAAACAGACAGGCACTATCTGCAATTATTTATAAAAAATCATTCCTGCCTTACGGCTTACAACTCCCGCATGGCTCATACCCGCTGTCGATCAGCTGCTGGCGTCCACCCGTAAAGTTCTTCTTATTTTCATCCTGAATCTTTAACGCGCTGTCACAATCCGGCAGATGAAACTTCCCTGTATTCGTATTGATCACGTACGTTACGTCTTCTGCTGCATCTTCCTCTCCGTCCTGTGTGCTTTCCCTGCTCTCACCCGTCGCATAATCGATCTCCACGCCCGGCTGGATATTAAAGACATAGACATTGTAAGAGACTCCTTTACCATCGTCCTCTACAGACAGCGCCTCCATCTGCACACCGTCCGCGATCAGATTGTCTCCTTCAAATACAGGTGTGACACGATACATGACATGATTGCCCGTCCCGCGTACATAATCCCCCACCTGTTCTTCAAATGGCAGCATACCGGATACATTCATATAGCGGGTTCCGGTGATCAGATTTTTCTCATTGGCATTTTCGCCGGACAGCTGGTGCGCGATCAGATGACAGCGGTTGTACAGGCTCTTTCCTTCTACAAAATCATACCTGACACTGTGCCAGCCCGTAGGCTTTACCCTGCTGATATTGCCGCGTTTTTCCATCGGCATCAGATCCGTGCCGACACAGGCGGTCGCCACACCGCATCTGCCAAGCTCATCCAGATCAGAATAGTGTTCAAAAGACTCTGTTGTAATTTCTTCTTTGGTAAAGCCTGGTATATTATCGTCTACTATGATATACGGTTCATCTGTATCTGTATTTTTTAACTGCTTTTTGGAGTTCTGATCCGCTTTTTTACCGGCATCCGTATCATCCGTACTAATTTCTGCTTCCTGCTCCGCAGTACCTGTGGGGGTAAAATCCCATTCTGCATACACGCAGCCCGATAGCATCGTAAACATGCAAAGCAGTATACATACGAGCGTCTTTTTGAACCTTCCCATTATGATCCCCCTCTTTTCTTTTTGGATTTTATATTTAAATTTTTCTTTTTAGATTTTATCTTTCCGGATTTTATCTTTTCGATTTTATCTTTCCGGATTTTATCTTTTTTGCCACTCTTCGCCAGCTTTGAAATTATAAATCGGTCTGATAATTTTTTCGATCTTAGCCGTGTCCCCGATATTTCTGATAATCTCATCCATTCCCTTATACGCCATCGGGCACTCATCCAGTGTTTCTTTCTTTACCGATGTGGAATAAATGCCGTCCATCTGCCTGCGAAACTCTGATACGGTAAACGACTGCCTTGCCGCCGCACGGCTCATCAGCCGTCCGGCTCCGTGCGGCGCGGACTGGTTCCAGTCATCATTTCCCCTGCCCGTGCAGATCAGGGCGCCATCCCGCATGTTCACCGGTATGAGCAGCTTTTCTCCTTCTTTTGCGGATACCGCGCCTTTTCTGAGAATACCGGCATCTGTATCGATATAATTATGAATCGTCGTAAACTGCTCTGTCACATGCAGCTTCATTCCTTTCAGAATCTCATGGATCATAGCCTGCCGGTTCATCTGCGCATAGTGCTGGACGATTTTCATATCATGGATATACTGCTCCCGTAATTCCCCTGACACATAGGCCAGCGCTTTCGGAATATCGGTCCTCTGCTCCTTTTTGCGTGCAAGGATCGTTTCCTGAATCTCCTGTTCCCTGCCCTGCGATTTTAAATCCGCGATGATCTGATCCAGATCTTTTCTGGTCCGGCCATTTAACGCTTTATATCCCTCTTCCTGATAGTACTGTGCCACTTCCACGCCAAGATGGCGGCTCCCGGAATGCACGACCAGATAAATCGTTCCGTCGCTGTCCTTATCCACTTCGATAAAATGATTTCCGCCGCCCAGAGTGCCCAGACTTTTTTCCGCGCGTTCTTTGTGAATATTCTTATAGCAATACAGCTCTTTTAGCGCAACCTCCTCAAAATAACGGTGTGTCTTTTCGCGGACATGATATCCGGACGGAATCTTTTCATAAATCAGCTTATCCAGCTTCTGCAGCTCCAGATGCTTTTCCCGAATCGCAACCGTCTCCATCCCGCATCCGATATCCACGCCGACCAGATTCGGTACGATCTTATCTGTAATCGTCATCGTCGTGCCGATCGTACAGCCCGCCCCTGCATGAATATCCGGCATCATCCGGATCCTGCTGCCCGCGGTAAATTCCTGATCCAGCAAAAGACGCACCTGTGCGATGGATGCGTCGTCTGCCGTGTCTGTAAAAATCTTCGCTTCGTTATACTTTCCTTTTAAAATCATCATGATTTTCTACCATCAAATACTTCATACTGCCGCTGTGGCCCGCCGCAGACCGGACAGCGTTCCGGCACAGAATCTCCTGTCATTACATACCCGCAGATTGGACATACATAAATCACATCCTCTGAAAAAGCTTCCATACCGGATGCTTCCTCCAGCAGCAGCGCATGTTCTTTTTCTGCAGCCGAAGCGCTGCAAAAAGCCTGTTCCGCCAGCGGATACTGATGCTCTTTCGCGTACCCCGCAAGCATCTGGTAAATCCGCTCATATTCAAACCGTTCCGCCGGCACGTACGTCTTTACCGCCTCCGTAAAAGCTGCCGGACGCTCCAGCACGGCATAAAAATTGCGTGCATGATAATACTCCGAAGCTGCCAGCGCCCGGAACAGATTGGCAATCCGTTCCATTCCCCTGCGGCTGGCGCGGTCTGCGTACATCAGATATTTTAAATGCGCCATCAGCTCGCCCTGCACGGTTTCTTCAAGCTTTTGTCTTAAAATGCCGTCTTTCCGTTCTCTTGCGTAACAGTCCTCAGACAGATCCACGATCTGATAGTCCAGCTTTCCGTCTTTTTCAAAAAAATGAACGACATGATGCTCCACATCACAGGAACGGATCTCTTCCGATACGTCTTCAATCATCGCACCGCCGCCTCCGGTACAGATCAGCCGGATTCCATCCACTTCATCCTCAAACCGTGAATGTACATGTCCGCAAAGCAGGTATCTGACTTTCTCCTTCCACGGTTCATAAGTCTTTTTCAGACGGGAAAATTCTTCTTCGGATACACAGTTTAAAATAAAATGATTCGGAACCGGAATATGAAATGCCAGTACCACCTGCTGTACCTCGTCCATCGCAAGCACCTGTGCCAGCAGCTCCAGACCTTCCTCTTCAAACGTCCTGCCTGCATTATCCAGCACAACGACCGCAAACCGCTCTGCCAGCAGCGCATAGTTTTTGCGTCCAAAATATGCCGTATACGCGCCGGTATCATGATTGCCCCTGAGTGTGTATACATCATTTCCCGCCAGCACCTGTGTCATTTCCCGTATCATCTGGTAATAATGGCTGGTGCCTGCCGGAACCAGATCCCCGGCGATCAGCGTAATATCATCTTTTGCTGTTTCCTCCAGCGCGCCCGCATATACTTTCATATTATAAGTGCCAAGTCCTTCACATCCCGGATCTCCGATCACTCCGACCGAATGTACACCTTTCAGATATATGACAGGCTCCTGCACATTGATCATTCTTTTTTGTTCCATAAAAACCCTCTGCTCCTTCCCTGTCCTTACTGTTTCCGTCCGCATTCCGGACAGACTGTTCCCTCCGGATAAACACATCCGCAGCGGTCACAGCAGTTCGCATGATTTGCTTCCAATGCGTCATACGTCAGTTTTTCAGACACCGGACGCGCCTGAAGCTGGCGTATAAACTGTCCCAGCACCTCCGCCCAGCTCTGCAGCTCGTCTGTCTGCACCGCATACGGGATCTTATGCCGGATCCCTCCTGTCTCTTCCACAATGAGCGATTTATGATTCAGCAGTCCTGAGGATACATGAACCGACCGGATGGCTGGCATCTTTATCCTGTAACCGCTTAATCTTGTACTGTAAAACAAATGCTCCGGCGTCAGCAGCATCCCATCCCTGCCGTTTCTTTCCTTTGATGTATCCACAACCAGAAGCGGATACTCAAACATGCCCCTTTTCTCCGCGTAAGTCGCAGCCGCTGCGTCGATCCGCTTTTTTTCTTCCGGAACAGGCGCCTTTTTCAGGATTTCTTCCGCCGGATAAAAATAATGCTGTGGATAATCCGCGATCACACCGTCCATACTTTTTTTCAGCATCCGGACCAGTATCCTGCATTCACCCAGACTGATCTCTTCCAGACGCCCGGATATGACCGCCAGCGCTCCTTTTCTTAAATGCGGCAGAAAGCTTTCTTCCGCAATCATCTCATACAGTGACGCAGCTGTCTCAAAATCCATCGCTCCCACATGTAACAGCAGCTGGTTCAGCCTCGCTTTATCTGACTCTGCGATCCAGTCTAAAATCTGCTCCACATACGGAGCCGCGTTTTCCCTGGCAAAATCCTGCTCTTCGATACGGAGCAGCAGTTTTGTATAATCCCTGCGGCTTTTTTTCGGCGACTGCGTCAGAAGGTTGCTGATTTCTTTGATCTCCAGTGTTTCCCGCATCTTTCGAAGTGGTTCTTTATATTCCGCAAAATCAATATCCTCATACGGAGCCAGTTTTTCCATCAGCTCCTGGTATTCTGCCCGTTCCACATGCGCCGGCGACTGCTCCATGATCTGCTTTACTTCCTGACTCCCATACTGCATCCGCAGCTCGCGGAGTCTTTCCAGAACCACCTGTCTCGTTTTCTCAAACAGCTCTTCTTTTGATACATCCTGCATCATTTTGCAGATATGCGCATAATTAGCCGCTTTTGCATCACGAAGCTCTGCATCGATCCGGCTCATTCTTTGCTGGCACTCATAATCCTGAATCGGAAAATACAGCTCTTCTTTTTGAGGTTCGCTCAAAAATCTGTCATTGCGGATATCCCGTACGAGCGCCTTTTTCTGCATTTCAGACAAACGGTCCAGCACACCGATTCTGGCACGCAGCTTTTCCATCCTCTGCGCCGCTGCCTGCTCATCCCGCTCTGCCTTCTCTCTGCCCGCAGCTTCTGCTCTTCGTCCGTTATCTGCACCGGTTTTTTTCTTACAAATATCCGGCAGTTTTAACAGCCGCTTTTGTGCCGCTGTCTGCGGATGCTCCTTTTCATACGAGATCACTGTCCAGACAGCGTCCTCATAAGTAATCCGCATCCCTGACTGGCTGAATGCAATCGCCTCATCTGTAAATACCGCCTCGAGCTGATACCTGCCCAGAATCTGCTCCGCCACCTGACGAAGCGTTACCTCCTGCCCGGAATCTGTCTTACTGATTATGATTTCTCCTAATCCTTCCGATGGCATTTCAGACGGCATTTCCCATTGCCGGATCATCCAGACCGCCATTGCAATCAGATCTTCCAGCCCCGGATACTGTCCTGTCTCCAGTTCCTTTGTATGACCGGAAGGCAGCTCCTCCAGACTGACCTCCGTCTTTTGAATATCAAAATGAAACACCAAAGACCGCACCAGTCCTTCCAGTATCAGACGGTCCCCCATAAAGACAAACCGGCCATCCCATACAACCTGCCCGTCAATTTCCTGTATCAGATCACGGAATACCTTTTCCTGTTCCTGATTCGCATGCAAAACCAGCATTTCAGACACCTCGCTTTTTCCTCTCTGTCATCCTGTCCCCTGTTATCTTTTTTCTATTTTTCTTTCTGTTTTTTATATAAAAGTCACAATAGATGTATATTCCATACAACGGCTTTCATTATAACACAGAAAAGAACTTATGAGAAGCTGTTTTTCCGTTACTTTTCACGGGTCAGGAATGCGCAGGGTCTGCTCCCATAGGCGCGAACTTAAAGTAAAGAAAGCAACAATTTACATAAAAGTGTTGCGTATTGGCTATACGGACGCCGGGAGAGAAAATTTGCCCCGTCTGCTGTGACTGCTCCAGAATGCAGAAAGCCCTAACCTGGATAAACCAGAACAGTACATATCGGCTTTCCGGACGCCGGATGAGGGAAGCGGCCCTGTTTCATTGTTCCGGTTTCCAGAATGTAAGAAGCTCTAAGTATTCTGC